>NZ_FOXB01000018.1 GCF_900115615.1 Hydrogenimonas thermophila
CCGTTCTCGTTCGACTTGCATGTGTTAGGCACGCCGCCAGCGTTCACTCTGAGCCAGGATCAAACTCTCCATAAATGAATTGTTCGTCCTTGTCGACTAACTTGACTTTTTCAAAAAAGTCACAAAAATTACTCGCTCAAAGGTTTTACTTATCTCTTACTTGGTTGTCAAAGATCTCGTCTGTCTTACTTCTCTTAAGACTCACTTACGATGTTTATCTCTTCCCTTCACTTAAGGGCTCCATCGTTTGTGGACGGGAATTATAGCAGACTCTTCTCTCCGTGTCAAGAGGTTTTTGAAATTTTTTGCAAAAAATTTTGATTTTTTTACTTTTTGATTTTACTACCTATATAATTGAGTTCAGAATGTAGTTTTTTCATTGTTTTAAAAGTTTATAGTTGAATTGGCGCTTTCAAAAGCTTCTAAAATGACGAATTATAAAATGTAAGAAGGATAAAAAGTTAAATTGACGGAATATTTTGAAGGATATTTCTTCACAAACATTTTTTGTGAAGAAATATAAATTTAGAAGTTATTGTTTATTTGACTGATTTACCGGCAAAAGGGAGCAAAGCACTTCCCCAAGTCAAACCACCACCAAATGCATCAAGCAGCATTGTATCACCATACTGTAGCCTTCCGCTTTCCCATATATCATTCATTGCCATAGGTATTGATGCAGATGATGTATTTCCATATTTTTCTACGGTAAGAACAATCTGATCAGAAGAGAGTTTAAGTGCATCTCCTACTGCTTTAATGATTCTATAGTTTGCCTGATGAGGAATAAAATGTTTTATATCATCTGATGAGATATTATTATCATTGAGAATATTAACAACATCACTTGTAAGTGTACGAACAGCTATTTTGAAAGTTTCATTTCCTTTCATTTTCATTGTGCAAAGTTTCTCTTCGATAACCTGTTCAGAGCAAACATTTTTAACGCCACATCCAGGTGTCATTAATAAATCACCATAGTTTCCATCTGAAGAGACATGTATGTCTGTTATTGCTTCTGATTTTTTTCTTGTAGCACTAATTACTGCTGCACCGGCGCCATCTCCAAAAAGAACACATGTTGTGCGATCACTATAATCAACTATTGCACTTAATTTTTCAGCTCCGACTATCAGAACATTTTTTTTCATTCCAGATTCAATAAAAGCTTTGGCTATAGCAAGTGCATAGATGAAACCTGTACAAGCAGCAGAAATATCAAATGCTGTTACATTTGTTCTACCCAGCTTTGATGCTATAACGCAAGCAGTAGAAGGCATGCAGAGGTAATCTGGAGAAATAGTTGCACATATAATCATGTCTATATCATTAATCTTTAAGCCAGCTCTGTGAATTGCCACTTTTGCTGCTTCTACACCCATATCACTGGTAAGTTCATCTTTAGCTGCAATATGACGTTCTTTTATTCCAGTACGTTTTGTGATCCACTCATCAGTGGTATCAACCATAGCTTCAAAATCCTGATTAGTCAAGACCTTCTTTGGGACATATGCACCAATTGATTTTAATGCAGCATACATAACTTATTTACCTTTTAATCGTTCAATGCCTCAAGACGTGCACGTATTGCTTCATTTACATCTGATTCTACAAATCTAATTGCTTGAAACATTGCGTTTTTAATAGCTTTAGGATTACTTTTACCATGACTAATGATAGTACACGCTTTTACACCTAATAGCGGTGCACCACCATACTCTGCATAGTCTGTCTGTTTTTTTAGTTTTCTAAAGACACGCTTCATTAGTAATGCACCGGCAATCGCTACTGGAGAGTGTTTAATCTCAGATTTAAGATATTGGCTTATTGTATCAGCTACACCTTCACTTGTTTTAAGGAGTACATTTCCGACAAATCCGTCACATACAACAACATCAACTGATCCATTAAAGATATCTCCACCTTCAACATTTCCTACAAAACTGTCAAGCTGACTTATAAGGTTATATGCTGCTTTAGTTACTTCATTGCCTTTTGTAGCCTCTTCTCCATTTGAAAGAAGACCAACTTTAGCTTTTGCACAACCAAGTACTTTATTGGCATATGCCTCACCCATAACAGCAAATTGAAAAAGGTTTTCAGCATCACAATCTATATTTGCACCAACATCAAGGACTATTGTCTGTTTTCCCTTTTGGGAAGTTGGCATAAAAGTTGCTATTGCAGGACGGGAGATACCTTTAATACGACCAATACGCAGTGTAGCTAAACTCATTGTTGCACCACTGTGTCCAGCAGAAACCACAGCATCAGCTTTACCTTGGCGAACCAAGTCTACTGCAACATATATAGATGAGTCTCTTCGCTTTAATGCATCAGTTGCATGTTCATCCATTGCAATTACATCTGTACAATGGACTATCTCAACCTTATTTCTATATTTTTTAGGGATGAGAGGTGCTATTTTGGATTCGTCACCTACTAATATTGGAAGAAATTTTTTCTGTTTAAGGGCAAAAATAGCCCCTTCTACAATTGGATAGTGACCAAAGTCACCACCCATTGCATCAATAGCTATGCGGACCATTTAGGCTTTATATTCACCTGTGAACTTGTTCATACGATGTGGCATTCTCCAAGTGCCATCTTGATCTTTTACAGGTCTAGCAAGAGTCAATTTGTAATGAGTTCTGCGTTTTGCTGCTCTTGTTTTACTGTTACGTCTCTTTGGTACTGCCATAATATTTCTCCTTAATGTTTAATACTCTATTTCAAATTCATCTATATCTTTACACTTTTCACATAGATGATATTCACTTTGAATTGAAGCTATTTCACTTTTACATATCATATCAAAGTCAACAATTCCGTCTAAGCATTCTATCACATCAAGGCAATCTGTCACCTTAAGTGGCTGATCGATTACCTCAATATGAAAAGGCTCCTCTATATCTTCAAAGAATTGCTCTCCACATCTATCACATGAAAGAGAAATATTTCCTTGAATTTTACCTTCTATTTCTGCCTTATGCTTTCCACTGCGCCAAAAATATCCACTACAACTTATTTCATCAACTTTTATGTCAAATCGATTTTCTGTTTCACGGATTTTACGCAGTAAAATTTGCATCGTATAACTTAAACAATCTCTCTTTTTGCAAAGAAAAATGCAATTTCTATTTTTGCATTCTCTAAACTGTCACTTCCATGAACAGCATTTGCATCAATGCTTTCTGCAAAATCTGCACGAATAGTTCCAGGAGCTGCCTCTTTAGGGTTAGTAGCACCCATTAGTTCACGGTTTTTAGCAACAGCATTTTCACCTTCAAGAACCATAACAACTACAGGACCACTTGTCATGAATTCTACAAGCTCTCCAAAGAAAGGGCGCTCTTTATGAACTGCATAAAACTCTGCAGCATCTTGCTCGCTCAATTGAACTTTCTTCATAGCAGCAATCCGAAGACCATTGCTCTCAAAACGATCAATGATTTTACCAATAACTCCCTTTTTTACAGCATCAGGTTTAATAATAGAAAGCGTTTGCTCCATTAGAATCTCTCCAATATAATTAAAATGGGTGCAATTATACAGAAATGTTGTTTAAGATATTTTAAAAGAAGGAAGTAATTTGAAGTTAGAGAGGAGCATAAGCTCCTCTTTTTGTAATTTGAGTAAGATTACTCTACAACAGGTTGATGCTCTGATCGAGCTTCTGCTGAGATATCATCACGGCATGTTGTGCCGTCAACACATGCATCCCATACGATACATCCTTCTGTTGGACAAGCAGTTGCACATGCAGGCTCATCATGATATCCTACACACTCAACACATTTATCAGGATATACGTAGTAAATCTCTTCTCCTGTTGGATTATCCTCGTCATCTACGATTGCTTCTACTGGACACTCATCGATGCAAGCACCACAGTTAATACAAGTATCAGTTATCAATACAGCCATTTCAAACTCCTTTTTAAAATTTAATCATCCGTACTATATCACAACATTTTTAAAAAATATTTAAATAGTATGCTTACAATCCAAGAGAGCTTCGAATTGCTTCAACTTTATCCGTTTTTTCCCACGTAAACTCAGGAAGTTCTCGTCCAAAGTGTCCATATGCTGCAGTTTTACGATAAATTGGTCTTAACAAATCCAATGTATCGATAATTCCTTTTGGAGTTAAGTCAAAAACTTCCATAATCATCTTTTCAATCTCTTCTTCTGGAACTTTACCTGTTCCGTGCGTATCAACCATAATGGAAACTGGTTCAACAACTCCAATTGCATATGCTATTTGAATAGTTGCCTTGTCGCAAACACCAGCTGCAACAAGGTTTTTAGCTACATATCTAGCAGCATATGCTCCACTTCTATCAACTTTTGTCGGGTCTTTTCCACTGAATGCTCCACCACCATGAGGACAGCTTCCACCATAAGTGTCAACAATAATTTTTCGACCTGTTAAACCGGCATCACCTTGTGGACCGCCAATTACAAATCTTCCAGTTGGATTGATGTGATAAATGATGTTATCATCTATCAACTCTTCTGGAATAACTTTATATATAAGCTCTTCAATAATAGCATTTTTAAGTTTCTCTTGTGAAACATCAGGATCATGCTGCGTAGAAACTACAATTGTTTTAACTTTATGAGGCTTTCCATCAATATACTCTACTGTCACCTGTGCTTTTCCATCTGGTCTTAAAAATGGAAGTGTTCCATCTTTTCTTGCTTTAGCTAAACCTTCTGTTAAGCGATGTGCCAGATAGATTGGCAAAGGCATCAATGTTGGTGTCTCTTTACATGCATAACCAAACATTAAACCTTGATCACCAGCTCCGATATCGCCACTGCTTTGATCAACTCCTTGGTTAATGTCAGGTGATTGTTCTCCTATTCCATTTAATACACCTGCAGATCGATAGTCAAAACCATAAAGCGCATCAGTATATCCGATTTCACGCACAACTTCTCTGGCAATATCTTGCATTGGTGCATATGTTGTTGTTTTAAGCTCTCCTGCAATTACACAAAAACCATTTGAAAGCAGAGTTTCACATGCAACTCGGGCATTTGGATCACGTTCTATTATGTAATCAAGAATTGCATCACTGATTTGATCAGCCATTTTATCTGGATGACCCTCTGTTACTGATTCAGAAGTAAATAAAAATTTTTTTGGCACCTTTAAATCCTTTAACTACAGTTAAATCTGTTTTATTATCGAATGGATTATATCGTAATATGTGTAAAATATTAATCTATTTTCATAATATAGCTTTGACACAATAGTGTGTTATAATTTTTAATGTAAAAAATATTAATTAAGGAGAGCTCAATGCTTGTTACAAAAAAGGCACCTGATTTTACTGCTAGTGCAGTACTTGGTAATAATGAAATTGTAGAAAATTTCAATCTATATGAAAACTTTGGTGAAAAGGGAACTGTTCTATTTTTCTATCCACTAGACTTCACATTTGTATGTCCTTCTGAGATTATTGCATTCGATCACAGACTTGATGAGTTCACAAGCCGTGGAATCAATGTAATTGGATGTTCTGTAGATTCACACTTTACACATCTTGCTTGGAAAAACACTCCTGTAAGTGAAGGTGGTATTGGACAAGTACGATATCCTTTGGTTGCAGACCTTACTAAGCAAATTGCTGCTGACTATGATGTTCTTCTTGATGGAGGAGTTGCATTACGAGGATCATTCCTAATCGATACAGATGGAACTATTCGACATGCAGTAATCAATGATCTTCCTCTTGGACGTAACATTGATGAAATGCTTCGAATGATTGATGCTATGCACTTTACAAATGAGTATGGTGAAGTATGTCCTGCAGGATGGAATAAAGGACAAGAAGGAATGAAAGCTGATCCAAAAGGTGTTGCTGAGTACTTAGCTAAGCACGCTGAAGAGCTGTAAGTTTAATATATACTGATCGGTAGGATGACTGCCGATCATCCTCTAATAATAGAATAAATCTTCTCTTTAATCTGCTCCGGTAGAAGTCCAAGTGACTCTTCAACTTTTTTAGTATTTCCATGAGTAATAAATTTATCTTCATACTCAAATGAATAGATAGTTATATTATTAAGCTTATTAAACATAATTGCTTCAGATATTGCAGATGCTACACCTCCCATTTTTGCTCCATCACTAAATACAAACCATTTTTCAAATCTATTTGCTGCATCTGCCAATATCTCAATATCCAATGGTTTAACAAACCTTAAATCCAATACAGCCGCTTCAATACCATTATCTTTGAGCATATCTGCAACAGCAACTGCACGCCCAACACCGTTTCCGTAACCAATAAGAAGAATTTCACCATCTCTTTGCAGATACTCAGCCCTGCCTACTTCAAATGGAGTTGCCAGATACCTTCCATTTTCAAGAAGCATAGAACCTCTTGGATATCTAAATGCACAAGGCGTAGGAAACTCTGCTGCAAATTCGACTGCTAATTCAAGAGTTGCATTATCTCTAGGAGCAAAAATTGTCATATTTGGAATTGCACGCAAATAGCTTATATCAAATGCTCCCTGATGTGTTTCACCATCTTCTCCTACAATTCCAGCTCGATCAATTGCAAAAGCAACCGGCAGATTCATTAAAGCAATATCATGAATAACTTGATCATACCCTCTTTGCAAAAAAGTAGAATAGATTGCTACAAATGGTTTAAACCCCTCTTTTGCCAATGAACCCATAGATGTTACAGCATGCTGTTCAGCAATACCTACGTCCCAAAATCTTTCTGGAAACTTCTCCATCAGCTGCTTCATACCAGTACCACTTGGCATTGCCGCAGTTACACCTACAATTTTCTCATTTTTACAGGCAAGTTCGCAAAGCTTGTCGCTAAAAACTTGTGTTGCACTAACTTTACTACTCTTTTTTAAACTTTTACCACTCTCTTTATCAAAAGGTCCTACACCATGCCAATGCTCATAATATCCTTCAGCAATTTTGTAACCTTTTCCTTTTGTAGTCTGAGCATGGACAATTACCGGTTTTTTCATCCTTTTTGCAGTTTGAAATGTTTCTATTAACTGTTGTATGTTATGGCCATCTACTGGTCCAATATACTCAAGACCCATCTCTTCAAAAAGGATTCCTGGAGTAATCATTCGAATACCCTCTTCCATCCTTTTTGCCATATACATTGCAGAGTCTGGCAAATGTTCAAGCATTTTTTCTGTACGTTCTTTAAAACGTTGATAAAAAGGGCTTGCCATTGCTTGTGACAAGATACGACTAATAGCACCAATAGGCTTGGCTATACTCATTTCATTATCATTAAGAATAATAACAGCAGGATACTTTCTATCACCTAATTCATTAAGTGCTTCATAAACCATACCTGCACTCATTGCACCATCACCAATCATAACTACCGGTATGCGCTCATTCTCTTCTCTCCGCAGTTTTATGGCTTTAGCTGCACCTACAGCAAGTGATACAGATGTAGAGCTATGCCCTGCTACATAATAGTCATAAGGTGATTCACTTGGTTTGGTATATCCGCTAATTCCGCCAAATTGACGTAATGAGCTAAACTTTTCCCATCTATCAGTTAATAATTTATGAGCATAAGCTTGATGACTTACATCGAATATAAATGGATCTTTTTCAACATCAAAAACATAATGCATAGCAACTATAAGATCTACAGCACCCAATGTACTACTTAAATGACCACCATGGCGACTAACTGTATCAAGTATACGCTCTCTAATATTCTTAGCACACTCTTCTAACTCTGATATATTCATATTTTTAACTGGTTTCATTAAAAAGTCCTTCTGCTAAAACTTATCTGACTATAAGGCAACGTATAAAATTTTTACTTTAATGTTCCAAAAACTGCCTCTTTAATTCTTTCAAATCTATGCATTATCTCTCCATCAATATTTCCAACATCACTTATAACAATTACACCACCAGGTCCAACTGCCGGATCAGAAGTTACTTCAATTTTTGGACCTTGTTCTAAAGACTCTTTAACATATGTATAATCATTTGGATTAACTTTTAGAGTAACTTTTGAAGCATCTTTAACTTCTGTCAATAGCAATTTGGCTAAACGTAAAGCAACTTCTTTAGAGTTATTGTCAATCTCTTTTACAACTACCTGTTTTGCTAAATCCAAAGCAGTCTCTATTAGCTCTTCTTCAATGGTATCAACTTTCTTCAAAAAGAGTTGTCTGCTTTCATCTAGTGAAGCAATTGTATGAGCTAATCTTTCACGAAGTTCATCTACTTCTGCCTTAAGTTTAGATTCACACTCCTCTTTACCAGCCAGCTTTCCCTCTTCATAAGCAGCTTCTCTAGTCTCTTTTAAACGAACCTCAAACTCCTCCTGCTGCTTTTCAAGTTGCATCTGCATCTTTACAAGATTAGTTGAAAGCTCATCAGCTTTTTTGAGCATCTGCTCTAGCATTTCATCTTTTGCAGATGAAGATTCAACAATAGCCTCCTGTTGCACTACAGGTGCTGGTAATTCATTTTCTACTTGTAAGATCTGTTCTTCTTCCTGATTTAACAGATTTGGGTCATCTTCCCCTTTAGTGTTGTCCGTTAATATTTTAAAATGGTACTTTTGAATGACATGACCAGTAGTTCTGTCTGGAGGAATGACTGTTTCCATATTATTCTATCATCTCCTCAGCTTCACCTATACTTACAACACCTTCTTCAGCAAGTTTTTGTACTACTTCTACAATTTTACGTTGTGCACCTTCAACCTCTTTAACTTTTACAGCACCCATAAACTGCATCTCTTCTTCAAATGCTTCACGTGCACGCTGTGACATATTTGATAAAAATCTCTCTTTAAGCTCTTCTGGAGCACTTTTTAATGCTAACATTAAGTCTTTTTTATCTACTACTTTAAGAATTTCACGTATAGCATTATTATCAAGATTAGAGATATCTTCAAATGTAAACATCATCTCTTTAATTGAGTTTGCCAACTCTTCATCTATTTGCTCAATCTGAACAAGAGTAGATTTAGCTGCTTTTTGTCCCAGTCTATTAAATATATCTGCAACTGCACGAGGCCCTCCTACCTCTACCTTATAGCTAGCAAGTGATTCTAGTTTACTTTCAAGTACGGTAGAAACACGTTTAATAATTTGAGGAGAAATATCTCCAAGGTTTGCCATTCTCATAGCAATTTCAGCTCTCATATCATCATCAAAATAGCTTAAAACTTCTGCAGCATCGGTGGGTTCCATGTGAGCTAAAATCAGAGCAATTGTTTGAGGATGCTCGTTAATAATAAAATCTGCAAGCTGCTGTGGCTTGATTTTAGAAAGGAATGTAAAGTTTTGACTACTCTGCATCGACTTAGTAAGTCGCTCAATAACCTTTTTTGCCTCTTCAGGTCCAAGAGCACGATATAAAATCTCTTTAGCATACTCCAAACCACCAGTATTTAAGTACTGATTTGACTGCATAATAGCGTAAAACTCTTCTAAAATTGAAGCAGCTATTGGTCTGTCAATAGATTTTGCAGATGCAATATATTTTGAAATTTCAGTAATTGCATCTACATCAAGTTGAGAAAATATATTTGCTGTAATATCTTCTCCAAGCTGAATCAATAAAATAGCAACCTTTTCTGCCATCGATAACTCATCTAACTGAGCTCTTTGTTGCGGAGTTAACTGTATACTGCTCACTTTTTCCCTCCACTCATCTGATTTACTGCATTATTTTCCATCTCAGTCTCATCACGAATCAAAGCCGATATAAGTGCAGCAACTTCTTCTGGTCTCTCCTCTGCTATCTCTATCATCTTTTCAAGTAAAACTTCATACTTAAGCTCATCCTCATTAAACTCATCTGTAAGACCAAGCTGCTCTTCCACTTTTTTACGCATTTGTGTAAATTTTTCTGTAAGAGATTCTTGTTCATCTTCATCAAGAGCCAATAAAGGCTCAGCCTCTGCTGATTCATCAACAGGAATTTCAAGCATTCTTTCACTAAATGGTACAATAACTTTCTTATAAAATACAAATAGAACAATAACCAAAAATATAAATTTTAAAATTGGGGTAATTGGGTTCATATAGTCATAAAATGTATCTACTACACTTTTATACGGACTCTTTTTAGATGCTTTCGCTGAACTCTCAAACTGAAAATTTGAAACACTTACCTGATCGCCCCGTCTTGCATCAAAACCAATAGTCTTTTTTACCAATGAACTTATTTGACTCAACTCATCACTACTTCTAGGCTGATATACAATTTTTCCATCTTCCCCTGGAACATATTTTCCATCAACAACAACTGCTGCACTGACACGTTTTATTGTTGCAAAAGGTCCTTTAACATTTGATACAGTTTTAGATATTTCATAGTTCGTAGTTGTTGAAGACTTTTCATATTTCTGCTTGAGCTTACTATCTTCCAACCCTTGTACAGGACCAATATTGCTTACAGCACCAGGAACACCACCAGGAGATTGAGGAGAAACTCCCTCTTTTTTCTCCTCAAGACTTTGCTCACTTCGTACAACATTCTCAGGATCATAATGCTCTTGCACACTACTTCTTTGAGCAAAATCAAAATCTATTGTCACTTTTGCAACAACCCGATCTTTTCCTCCAATAAAAGGTGCTAATACACTGATTATTTTTTGTTCATATAGATTTTCATATCTGTTTTTATAAGCAATTTGTTGTGATACAAGCTCTTCATCTATAGCATCTTCACCTGACTCTCCCAATGGCTCACCAAGTACATTCACCAACTTTACATGTTCAGTAGTTAAGTTTGGAATTGCTGCAGCTACTAAATTTTTAATACCTGCAATCTGCTTTCTGGTAAGTCTCATACCTTCTACTTCTTTGATCATAATAGATGCACTTGGTGGAGTATTTTTAGATACAAAAACACTCTCTTTTGGCATTGCAATATGTACCGTAGCACTCTCTACTGGAACTAATGCAGAAATAGTACGAGCAAGTTCTCCCTCAAGTGCACGTAAAAACTTAATCTTCTGATCAAAGTCCGTTGATCCAAACTCTTGTTTATCAAACAGTTCAAACCCTACATGACTCTCTTTTGGAATACCTTGAGATGCTACTGCAATACGTAATTTATAAACAACATCTTTTGGTACTTCAATAACACCATCACGGGGAATACGATAATCAATTTGCTGTTTTTCAAGCTCTTGAATAATTAATCCAGCATCCTTAGGTGAGAGATGATCAAAAAGAACAGCATAATTACTATTATCTCCGGTTCGGGTATATATAATTATAAAAACTATAAAACCAATTACAGCAAGAAGTGTAGTTGCAATTACAATTCTTTGTGCACGATTTAGTTTTTCATATAGGCGGATTAGCTGTTCAGCCACCTCTTTAAAATTCATCTACTTTCCTGTTTTTAGTAATTCTTGCATTGCATTAAAAAATCTCTGGTTTTCATTCTCTTTACCTATTGTGATTCTAATGGCATTAAGACCATAACCTTTTAAGTTGCGCACTATTATTCCTTGACGAAGAAGAGCATCTGCTATAAATGTTGAATCATTTATGCCATCTAAAATATATGTAATAAAATTAGTATAACTCTCAATTACTTTTATCCCAAATTTTTGTGCAAACTCAATATAAGAATTCATTTGCTCAAAACACTCTTTAATGCTCTCTTCAACAAACTCACTATCTTTTAAACTCTCTACAGCAGCAATCAAAGAGAGTGTTGTAACATTAAATGGCGGTCTTAATTTATATAGAGATTTTATAATATGTTCAGAGGCAATGCCATAACCTACTCTCATACCACCTAATCCATAAGCTTTAGAAAATGTACCAAGATAGATAGTATTTGAAAATTTGTTTATTAAATCTGCCGGATTAATAGCTTTGTTAGGATCTTTATATGAAGCATACTCTTGGTATGCACCATCTACAACTACTAATGTATTTTCATCGATTTTTTCAATAAAATTTTCAATATCTTTCAAGTCCAAACAATCACCTGTAGGATTGTTTGGAGCACAGATAAATATAATTTCAGGTTCATGTTCTTTGTAAAGTTTATACATTGCATCCAAATCGTGTGCAAGACCTGGAGCTTTTATGACAGAAGCACCACAGGCTGCTGCATAAATCTGATACATTGCAAATGTTACTTCACTTTGCAATATTTTTGCTCCGCCGTAGAGTTTTGCATGACATAAAAACTCAATAATTTGATCACTTCCAGCTCCAATTATGATCTCTTTTTCACTAATTCCAAACCTCTGACAAAGTGCAGCTTTCAGCTCCATCATACTGTCATCGGGATAGCGGTACATCAAAGAAGCAGCATCTGCAACAACTTTAGCAGCTTTTGGACTACAGCCTTTTGGGTTTTCATTAGAAGCAAGCTTTACAATATCTTTTGGGTCAATCCCAAATTCACGTACAACCAACTCAATAGGTTTACCCGGTTCATAAGTTTTAAGATGCTCTATTACAGGATTAAATTTCATTTCTTACCTTTATCCATTTTTTACATAACTACCCAAATACTTGATTTCACTCTCATGTTTTTTAAAAAGTTTTTGGATATTTGGATCATCTTTATGACCTTCAAAATCTATGTAAAACCAGTAGTCAAAACCTTCCTCTTCTGGTGCTGGACGGCTTTCAATCTTTTTTAAATTTACATTGGCATCATGGAAACTTTGTAAAAATTCATAAAGACTTCCTGGTCTGTCAAAGAGTCTGGCAAGTATAGATGTTTTGTCATCACCACTTTGAAGGTTTTCAAAATCACTTAATATTATAAACCTGGTTTTATTTTTATGATTATCTTCGATATTTTCAAACATAACAGGAACTTGGTAGAGTTTAGCTGCAATATGTGAACATATAGCTGCACTTTCAGGATCCTGAGAAGCCAATTTTGCCGCTTTTGATGTTGATTCAACAGGAATATACTCTATTGCATCAAGTTCGTGTTCCATTAAAAAATTTCGACACTGGTTAAATGCTATATCTTTAGAATATATACGTTTTATATTATGAAGCTTCTGTGCTTTTGTAACAAATGAGTGGTGAATTGGCATATATAGCTCAGCTACAATTTTCAAATCTGTCTTTGCCAACTCATCCAAAGTTTCACCAACAAAACCATTTGTATTATTTTCTATAGGAACAACAGCAAACTTTGCTCTTTTGGCATGAACTGCTTTAAAAACTGCCGATATAGAATGCAGAGGAATATACTCACTCATTGCACCAAAACGATTTTCAGCCGCTTGATGGGTAAAGCTACCTTCAGGTCCAAGATAGGCAACCTTTTGCGGTTGCTCAAAATTTCTTGCAACTGCAAAAATTTCTAAAAAAATTGCTTCAATAGCCGCTTCAGTCATTGGACCATTATTCTGTTCTGACAATCTTTTGATAATTGCCTTTTCACGTTCAGGTCTGTAAATTGCTCCACCTGTTTTATGTTTTAGTTCACCAACTTTTTGAACAATTTTTATACGTTCATTTAAAAGTTCAAGCAGTTTATCGTCAATTGAATCGATCTGCTTGCGTAATTCATCTAAGTTCATGCCAATCTCCTGAGCCTATATTTAACACATCCCCTATTGTCTTTGCAACTATGTCTGCACTATTTTTTACAATAGATTTTACCTCTTCAATAGAAGAAATTTTGCCACTGAGAACAAGAGAGGTTTTCATACCAAGAGCTTTTGCACCGCTAAGATCTCCTTTCAAGTCATCACTTATCATTTCAACTGTTTCAAACGATATACTCTTGTCTTGAGTGCGAAGTTTTTCTAAAGCTTGAGTATAAAAAGATACACTTGGTTTTCCTACAACTTGATACTCACAACCAGTTGCAAATGAGATCATCTTTAAAATAGCACCAACTCCCGGATACCTACGTCCATTTTTAGCATAAATGGATGTTTCGTGCATACCGACAAGTTTTGCTCCACCAAGGATCAACTCAATCATTTGAGCATATTCATCATTTGTAAAATCTGCTTTTATAGAGACTAAAACAGCTTTAGGACTTTCAAAATCAAATCTATATCCACGCTCTTTAAGTAGCGTTAGAAATTCTGGAGTTCCATATGCCGCAACAGATGTAGGCGGCAAAATTGTATCAAGAACCATAAGAGGATCCAAATACTGCGTATCGTCAAAAATATACCCCAGCTCGTGAAGGTATGTTTTGAACTTTTCACTATCTTGTTTTGTATTATTTGTTACAAGAACAAAAGGAGTTTTTTGCTTTTGCAGCTTATAGATTGTTTCTATGCTGCCAGCAATTGGGCGTTTTTGTTTATCATCAATCAATGTACCCTGTACATCAATCATATAGCCCTTAACTTCTCTTGCTACAGACACATTTTCTCCAATTTAATCAAATCTTCGAATGTTTCACGCACTCTTATAAGAGTGTCTTTACCATCTTTTAAAGCTACCTCTGCAGGTCGTGGACGAGTATTGTAATTACCCGACATAACAAATCCGTATGCACCGGCACTATGTACTACAATTAAATCATTATGCTCTGTTTTAGGCAAAACTCTTTTTTTAGCCAAAAAGTCTCCACTCTCACATACTGGTCCTACTACATCAGCTTCACTACCGTCACTACTATCTTTTCCTACAACTTCGACTTTATGATATGCATTATAGAGGCTTGGTCTTAGAAGGTCGTTCATTGCGCCATCTACAATTATAAAACGTTTCCCTTCATTAACCTTCTCATAAAGTACTTTTGTCAAGAAGTATCCACAATTTCCTACCATAAAACGCCCTGGTTCACAAATAATTGTTACATCAAGTCCATACAGTGTAGAAAATATAGCCTGTGCATAGTCATAAGGCTCTATAGTTGTTTCATTATCATAAACAATTCCAAGACCACCGCCTACATCAAAAAACTTAATATCTATTTTTATAGCTTTTAAACTTCGAACAAGGTCTGCTACAATCTGTGCACTCTCTTTTATAGGTTCTAATTCAGTTAACTGAGAACCAATATGAAAGTGAATACCTATAGGATCCAGATAGTCTGAGTTGTTCGCTCTAATGTACATTCTCTTTGCCGTTTCCAAATCAACGCCAAACTTATTCTCATGAAGTCCTGTAGAGATATATGGATGAGTTTTTGGATCTATATTTGGATTTACCCTAATACTGATGCGTGCCTGTTTGCCAAGTTTTTTTGAAATCTCTTCAACACGCTCCATCTCAGCTTCACTCTCCAAATTCAGCAGGAGAATATCACTCTTTAAAGCCTCTTCTATCTCATCATCCCGTTTGCCAACTCCACTGAAAATAATTTGATATTTTGGAATTCCAGCCATCAAAGCACGTCTAACTTCACCAATAGAGACACAATCTGCTCCAGAACCTAATGATGCAAGATGTGAAATAAGAGAAAGATTTGAATTTGCTTTTACTGCATAACTTATCAATGATTTTCGTCCAGCAAACGCTTTTTTTAATTTCTCATACTGCTGTGTAATATGGTCAAAATCGTAAACATAAAGTGGTGTACCATATTTGTCTGCTAAAGTATTAAAATCGATCAAGACACTGCCCTTTAAAACTTAATTTTTTTATTTTAACAAACAAACCTTTAAAAGATTGATGATGATCAATAAAATATTGAAGATTAATAGAGTTAAATAGCTTTTTTAAATAATATCTGTTCTCTTAACAAATGCCCAAAAAGCTAAAATTGTTAAAGCAGATACTACTGGTATTATTCCAAGTTCAGGATAGATAACACCACTTAAACTTATACGATAAAGCAGATATATTGTCCCCCAAACCATTAGTGTCAAACCGCTAAGAGTAAAAGATGTCCAAAAAAGATTTGAACTGCGAGCATGCGGCGGAATAAAAAGAAAAAATAGAACAACCAGAAATGGTGCAAAAAATGGAGCAACTACCATATAGTACATAACTGAACGAATTTTTGATGTTTCAAGCGATTGAAGATTCATAACTGACCAGGCACCCCATGCATCTTGAATAGTAAAATAGTGTTTTCCCTCCATTACAGACGAGAGAACTTGTGGTTTAAATCCTTCTAATGTATAAATAACTGGCTCATATGACGTTGTAATTCCTTCTCCATTTAAAGCTTTTGGATTTGGTTTATTGACTATTTTTGCATTTTCAACTCTCCACCTTTTACCATCAAAAGTTGCTGTTTCTCCATAAATAATTTGACTTAAATTTCCATTTTTCAACCGATAAATTCTAATTGTATTAGCCTTTTTTGTTAAAGGCAAAAGAGTTCCTATATATACAAAACTTTCATTATACTTTACAAAAATATCTTTGGTTGAACTCTCTGATTTACGGTTTAACAGACTTTTTGCATCGCTTTCAGCATTTACAAATGGGGTAAAATGCATAAAAACATAAAAAAGTGTCAAGACAAAAGCTGTAATAAAAAATGGCGCAAGTATTGCCTTTTTAGAGTAACCAAGAGCATAAAAACTTACTAATGCATTAGAGCGAATAAGAGCCATTTTTGTAACAATCATTGCAAAGACCAGTGCAATTGGAAAAAGTAGATTCAGTGCATACATGCTCTTATAAAAAAGATAAAGTACTTTAATATTAAAACCATTTAGTTGAGGAGCATTTTGCATATAATCCAAGCCGGCAAAAAGAGAGGTAAGAGCTGTCGCAATAATTAAAAAATAGCGTAAATAAAGCCAGGATATATATCTAAACATTCGCATCTAAAATACCTTGTGCATCTAAATATATTGATGCTTAATTCTTAGCTCTGATTGTATACTTGGAAGAGACAATGCCCAATGGCTGTTTAGTTAATTCTAGCGTCGCATTAGCAGCACTTTCAATCCATTGTGATAGATTTTGCTGTTCCTCTTTGCTAAATGAACTTAAAACATAATCAGCAACTTGTGATTTATATGCTGGTTTACCAATACCCATACGAACTCTCATATAATCTCTACCAATCATTTCATCTATTGACTTTAAACCATTATGACCACCACTTCCACCGCCTTGCTTAAAGCGCAAAGCACCAAACGGTAAATCTAGGTCATCATGTATAACAATAATATTATCTAACTCTATCTTATAAAACTGTTTTACAGCTTGTACAGATATACCTGAGCGGTTCATAAAGGTTGTAGGTTTTAAAAAAAGAAGATTTGCTGATTTAAAAAGTTCACCATGAAATGATGAAGAGGAAAGAGAACGGGCTTCTGTTTGATCGATCAAATGATCGACCGTCAGAAACCCTATATTGTGGCGTGTATATTCGTACTCTTTGCCAGGATTACCCAAGCCTACGATAAGCCACATTCTTAATTACTTCGCTTTAATAACCCCAACTACAGGTACACGACCTGCAACCATGATTTTGTATTTATCAGATTCAGGGATATCACGAACCAAGATTGCATCACCGACATCAAGATCAGCTACATCAAGAACAAAGCTTTGTGGAATATTTTCAATTGTCCCTTTAACTTTGATACGTCGTTTTGAAATTGCCAAAACACCCTTGTTTTTAAGACCTTTAGGAGTTCCAACAGTCTTAACAGGTACCATATAGTGTGTAACTACACCTGGCTGTGCAACCATTAAATCTACGTGAAGAATTTGATCTGTTACTGGGTGAAGTTGATACTCTTGAATAACAACTTCCATCTCTTTATCACCCACTTTTACAGGGAATGCAAGTTTCTCTTTGTTTCGCACAGTACGGATAAATTCACCCATCTTGAATGCAGCATGAATGTTTTCAAGCCCTTTTCCATAGATGTTGGCGATTAGATAACCATCTCGGCGAAGTTTTTTTGCATCGCTTTTGCCGATACTCTCTCTAACGATTCCTTCCAACATAGTGTTTCCTTACAAAAAAATTAGTGCCTAGGCACTTTAAGAGGCGAATTATATCTTTTTTATGTTTAATCTTCTTTTAATGCAAATATATCATCATCGTTTTCAAAATCAGACGTTTTATCTTCTGCTGTCTGCTTACTGTCAATTTCTCCACCAAGCCCTTCAATACGAAGTTTTAAATCATTTGGACTTGATGCATTTCCTAAAGCCTCTTCAAGTGAGATTCTTCCCTCTTTATATAGATTTAAAAGAGCTGTATCAAAACTTTGTGTTCCATAAATTTGTGAACCTTCATCTAAAGCGTCTTTTATTTCAAGATCACGACCTTCTAAAATAAGTTGCTCTATAAAAGAGGTCTTAAAAAGAATTTCAAGAGCAGCTGCCCTTTTCCCATCTACAGTCTTGATCAAACGTTGAGAAAGTACACCCTCTAAAACAGAAGCCAGTGTCATTCTAATGCGATTTTGCTCTTCAGAAGGAAAGACACTTACAATTCTGTTAATTGTCTCTTTTGCATCCAATGTGTGAAGAGTTGAAAAGACAAGGTGACCTGTTTCAGCAGCATGAAGTGCAGTATCTATTGTTTCAGTATCTCTCATCTCTCCAACCAAAATAATATCAGGGTCTTCACGAAGAGCAGAGCGCAAAGCATTGGCAAAGCTTAGTGTATCTTGACCAATACTACGCTGATTAATCAAGCAAGATCTATCTTTATGTACAAACTCAATCGGATCTTCAATTGTAATAATATGTTTTTTTTGATTTCTATTTATTTCATCAATAAGTGCAGCTAATGTTGTAGATTTACCTGAACCAGTCACACCTGTAACTAAAACAAGACCGCGAGAGAGTGTTGTCAACTTATGCAAAGCTTTAGGTAGTTTAAGCTCATCTAAGGAGAGAATTTTTGCAGGTATTACCCTAAAAACAGCTGAAACTCCCTCCATCTGAAAAAACATATTACCTCTAAAGTGGGTATCTTTATCAAACATAAAAAGAAAATCTATCTCTTTTTTCTCTACAAACTCATCAAAACGTTCACCTAAAATCTCTTTTGCCATTGCAAGCGCTTCTTCTTTTGTAAGTTTCTCTTTGCTTACAGTGACAATATCTCCATTAATACGTGCACGAACTTGTGAATTTGCTTTTATATGCAGGTCACTTCCACCATGAGCAACCAATGCTTTCATATATTTACGTAGTTTTACTGTTGCATTTGTAGCTTGAGAGCCACCACCCTCTATGGACATTAAAATCTCCTACTCTAAATGGCTTAATAGCCCTGAAAATGCCTCTTCAAAAGCTTTCAATCCATCACTTAAAAGCTTTTCATAAACAGCGTCCATATCAATTCCAGTAGATGCAACTTTTTCAAAAAACTCATCTATTTTATCAGCTTCTATTGGTAATTTAGGAGTATGATCAGGGCTCTTTATAAAAGCCTCTATAGTTGTCAAAGGAGCAGTATTAACACTATGACTTGCCATCAAACCTTTTATATAATAATCAGCCGCATATATATCACCTTTTACCCCAGTACTGGCAAAGAGTGTACGAATAGCCTTTTCGCCTCTTTTTTCAACTAAATTATAAACTTTAGCTGCATTCATAATACCTACAAGACCAGGCTGGACACCTTTTTCTTCAAGCTGCTTATCTAGCATACGATCAAAACGGCTTACAAAAACGCTTAAAACGCCTTGAACATCTTTGTTATTTCCGGTTTCACGCCAGATTTTTAAACCTTCTGTCATAGCATCTAAACATTTAAGTGCCTGCTGTGGTGAAAAAATGAGAGTTGCATTTACATGGATTCCCTTACTCATTAACTCTTTCATAGCAGCATATCCAGCTTCAGTTGCCGGGACTTTAATCATAACATTTTCCATTCCAATCTCTTGGTAAAGTCTAAGTCCCTCTTCTACTGTTCCGTCAGTATCATTACACAAAAATGGATCAACTTCAATGCTTACAAACCCATCTTTACCTGCATCATAGAGAGGTTTCAGAGCCTCGGCAGCCAACTTTATATCTGTTTTTGCCAATGCTTCATACTTTGCTTTAGCTGAATGGTTTTTAAGCTCATTTAACTGTGTAGTATAAGCAGTAGATGTTGCAATTGATGAAGCAAAAATAGCTGGATTACTTGTAGCACCGTTTATAACACCCTCTTCAATTAACCGTTTAAACTCTTTTTGTAAAAAATCTCTTTCAATAAAATCAAGCCAAAGTGAAAAACCTAACTGTTCATTTACCATTTAATCCCCTTTATCTCCATATAAAACTAAAATCAAAATCTATTTTACACTCAATCTCAAAAGTGTATGTTTCATTACTAAAATCACCTACTTTGATATAACGCCCATCATGTAGTTTGTAAACTTTAGCTTTTCTATTATCTGGATAGACCAAAATGTAATATTTTACTCCTTCACTTTCATAAAGAGAGAATTTCAAATGTTCATCTCTTTTTGCACTACTTTTTGAAACTACCTCAAAAATAATATCTGGTGCTTTATCTAGCCTATTTACAAATGGATAACAGACAACAAAGCTATCTGGACGAACAACTGTATCTTCACCAAATTCAACTTCAGTCTCTATAAATGCTTGACATACTGGACAATCATCTAGTTGTTCATCCAATTGTCTAAAAATTTTTCCATTTATAAGCTGATGATGTGGCAAAGCAAATGGACTCATTGCATAAGGGGCACCATATATCAACTCCCAATCACCTTCCCACTTAGCATAATCATCTTTTGTGTAATACTCCATATAATCAATTGCCATTTTGATTCCTTTATTAAATCAAGAACTTTACCACTCTAACTCTTTTAGCAAAGCCTCATGTTCTTGCCAATTTCCAGGCATACCAAGGTACTGCTGTGAAACTTCAAGCTCATCTAAAAATCTGTCACGCTCTACTCTTACAGCACCAAGTCTGATCAAATGTTCTGAAGGAATTTGACAATCGATAAAATAAAATGACCACTGCTTTGCAAGCTCTACCATATGGGCTAGTGCAATTTTGGATGCATCAGGCTTCAAAGCAAACATAGATTCGCCAAAAAATGCTCTTCCTGTACTAATACCATATAGTCCACCTACTAATTTGTCATCTTCATCATAAACTTCTACAGAGTGAGCAAATCCACGTGCATGCAATAAAGAGTAAGCTTCAACTACTTCAGGTAAAATCCAAGTACCTTCTTGACCATGCCTAGGAACTTCTGCACAATGTTGCATTACTGCTTCAAAATTTCGATCTAATTTTACCGTAAAGCGTTTTTGTCTAAGTTTTTTTCGAAGGGATCGATGAATTTTAAAATCATTAGGGTATAAAAGAAGTCTTGGATCAGGTGACCACCAAAGAATTGGATCACCTTCATTATACCAAGGAAAAATTCCTCTTCGGTAAGCTACTAAAATACGATCAGGATTAAGATCACCTCCGTAAGCCAGTAATCCTTCTTTCATAGCATAGCGGGGATTGGGGAAGATATAATCAAACCCCAATCTTGGAATTGCTGGTTCACTAGACACTCTCAAGAACCTTAAATTCTAATTTTCCACCTTTAACACCAAACTTGACTTCGCCACCGTTTTTGAGTGCTCCAAAAAGAATCTCTTCAGTTAAAGGTGCTTTAATTTGCTCAGCTATTACCCTGCTAAGAGGTCTTGCTCCCATTGATTCATCATAACCTTCTTTAGCCAAATGCTCTTTAGCTGCTTCAGAAAGTTTAATAACAATTTTCTTATCAGCCATCTGTGCATTCAATTCATCTATAAACTTATCGACAATCTTTTTAACATGCTCTAACTTAAGATGATCAAAGCGTATCACAGCATCAAGACGATTTCTAAACTCAGGAGAAAAAGCTGACTTGATTGCAGAGTCGTGTTTTGACTCATTCTTGGCTCCAAAGCCCATTACATTAGCTTCAGTCGCTCCAACATTCGATGTCATAATGATTATGACATTCTTAAAGTCAGCACGGTTACCTGTGTTGTCTGTAAGCATTGCATTATCCATAACTTGCAAAAGAACTTGAATTAAATCAGGATGTGCTTTTTCAATCTCATCAAGTAACAGTACCGTATGAGGATGTTTACGGATCGCTTCAGTAAGTTGTCCACCCTGCTCATAACCGACATACCCAGGAGGAGCACCAATTAAGCGACTGACTGCATGTTTCTCCATATATTCACTCATATCAAAGCGCTCGAAATGAACGCCAAGAGCTTCAGCCAACTCTATAGCAAGTGCTGTTTTTCCTACACCTGTAGGTCCTGCAAACAGAAATGATCCTACTGGTTTATTTGGCGCACCCAGTCCTGCTCTATTTCGTTTTATAGCAGCAGCCACCTCTTCAACAGCACGGTCTTGACCAATAACCTTGCTTTTTAGAATTGTCTCAAGATTTTGCAATGTAGCCAAGTCATCACTTGTAACACGTGCAGGAGGAAGATTCAACATTTTGCTTACAGCATCTTCTATATCTTTTTCACTGACATTGCGTCTTTTTCGTGCTTTAAGACGGAAAGATGCTCCAACCTCATCAATAATATCAATTGCTTTATCTGGTAAAAAACGCTCGTGCATATATTTTACAGAAAGATCAATCGCTGTCTTTAAAGCCTTTTCACTAAACCTGACACTGTGATGTGTCTCATACTTATGTTTTAAACCTTTAAGTATTTTCAATGTATCATCAAAGCTTGGTTCATTTACATCAACCTTTGCAAAACGTCGGCTAAGAGCCCTATCCTTTTCAAAAAAGTTTCTGTACTCATCAAATGTCGTCGCACCAATACACTTTAAACTTCCATTAGCAAGTGCCGGCTTTAGCAAATTGGATGCATCCATACTGCCTCCATTTGTCGAACCTGCACCAACAAGATTGTGAATTTCATCTATAAAAAGAACAACATTTTCATGCTGTTCTAACTCATGTAAAACGCCTTTTAATCTCTTTTCAAAATCACCACGATACTTTGTACCGGCAATTAGTGAACCAATATCGAGTGAAAAGACTTCCATATTTTTTAACATATCAGGCACATTGCCTTTTGAAATCTCTAAAGCAAGACCTTCGGCAATTGCTGTCTTTCCAACACCAGGCTCACCAACAAGTACAGGGTTATTCTTTTTACGCCGGCAAAGAATCTGCATTACCCTTTCTATCTCATTCTCTCTGCCTATAACCGGATCTATTTTTCCCTCTTTTGCACGCTCTACCAGATTTACTGTAAACTGGTCAAGATACTCATTCTCTTTACTTTTAGGTTTTGCTTTCTCTTTAGGACTATTTTCAGTAATAATCTCCAAAATACTTAATCTGTTTATGCCTTGTGAATTCATCAATGCCACTGCAAATGAGTGTTCTTCATTAAAAATTGATACAATCAAATCGCCTACACTCGCCTCTTTTTTATCTGCACTCTGCGCATGACGAATCATCTGTTCAATTACACGAGATAGTGCAACCGTCTCAAATGGCTCTCTAACCACACCTTCAGGCAGTGGACGAAGAGATGATATAAGATGCTGATTAATTCTTGCTTTCATCTGCTCAACATCCGCTCCGGCAGATTTTAGAATCTCTGCTCCCTGCGGTGAAAGAAGTGCAGCAAGAAATATATGCTCTACTGTCAAATATTCATGACGATGCATTTTGGCATATTTTACTGCTTCTTTAAAAATATCGTTTAAATCTTTACTTATCATAATTTTTTCCTTTTTAATAATCCTTTGAGCAAAACTTTTACTCTTTTTCCATTGTCACACGCAAAGGAAACTCATTGGCTCTGGCAAGTTTGATTGTCTGATGAACTTTCATCTCTGCAATCTCGTATGTATATACTCCACAGACACCTTTGCCTTTTTCGTGAATATCAAGCATTATTGCCACAGCCTCTTCATAACTCTTATAAAATATATCACTTAAAACTTCAACAACAAAATCCATTGTAGTATAGTCATCATTCCACATTATCACTTTGTAAAGCTCCGGCTCTTCAAGGTCAACCTGACTTTCGCTTTCAACCCACTCTTTGTGCGCCAATTTATTTCCTTTACATTTAATCTCTGACTCTATTTTATATTACTTTAAGTATACCACATTTTAAAATTTTTTCAACTTTGAGCACTTTTCCAAGCTAAGATCATATCTTTAGCCAACTCATCTGGACTCTCAAGACCTATAGATAGACGAACCAACCCATCGGTAATGCCAAGCCTTTTTTTATCATCTTCATTGAAATCTCTATATATGGTACTTGCCATATGCAAACCCAGTGTACGATTATCTCCAATATTAGCAGTTTGCGTAATCAACTTAGACTCATTCAAAAAAGTAAATGCTTTCTCTTTAGTACCACAATCAATGGTTACAATAGGACCACAACCATCAGAAAAAATCTCTTTATATCGCAAATGATGCTCATGTGTTTCAAGACTTGGATGTCTTACATTAACACCTGCTTCATCCAAAAGCCTTACAAGTTTTTCAACACTCTCATTTACCCTTTTTGTGCGCAAAGGCAGAGTCTCTAACCCAAGCAGTGTTAAAAAAGAGGCAAATGCATTGGCACTCATACCAAAATCACGCATTGCACGCTTTTTTAAAACCATCATTAAAGCACCTTTTCCTTTTTTCAAAATAGGGTGGACTGCTGAAAACTTGGAGTCTAACAGTTTTTCATCAGAATCTTTGATAGCCCTAAAGACAACAGCCCCACCAAGTGCAGCCGAGTGACCAGAAATGATTTTAGTTGTAGAATAAACAACCAAATCTGCTCCCATTTTAAAAGGCTCTACAATCAATGGAGTAACCGTGTTATCTATAACAAAAAGTGCATTATAGCAGTCACATAATCCTGCAATTTCACGAAGATTTGGCAGTTTCAAATTTGGGTTTCCTACACTTTCACAAAGCACCATCTTTACACCACTTTGCAAAGCCTTTTCTATCCCATCATAATCATCTACATCACAAAAGATCCCTTCTATTCCAAAACGGGGAAGTGTATCATTCATTAATGCATAAGTCCCGCCAAAAAAACCGCCTATGCAGAGTACCTTGTCACCACTTTGCAAAAATGCTGTCAAGACCATTGTAATAGCTGCCATTCCCGATGAAGTTACAACTGCACCTTGCCCGCCTTCCATTTTTGCAAGTACTGTTTCAAGTTTAGCTCCAGTAGGATTACCCATTCGTGCATATAGAGGTTTTGCAGCTTCTCCTGAAAAGATAGATTCTGCTTCTTCAGCCGATGCATATCCAAATGCAGCAGAAGGGGTAATTTGAGGTGCTATAGCACCCTTTTTTAAACCTATAATTTGTGGCAATAATGTGTTAAAATATTCATATTTTTCCATTTTAATCCCTAATTTTTTAAGTATTTAAAATAATTATATCGAAAGAAGAGTAGATGACGATAAAAATTTTTGTTACTGCAACAAATACAAATATAGGTAAGACACACACTACCATTGCTCTTATGAAAGAGGCTGCAAAACAAGGTTTACGTCCTGCTGCATTTAAACCTATTGAAACTGGTGTTTTAAATGGAAAACCAGATGATGGTACAATCTTGCTTAAAACAATACAAGAGTTAAACCCTTTAGCCAATGAACTTACAATTAATGATGTAGTACCCATACAGTTTGAACTACCAGCCGCACCATATGTCGCAAAAGGCAATAAAACAATCTCTTTTGACTTGATTAAAGAAAAGTTGAAAAAAATTGAAAAGGTATGTGATATCCTTTTTATAGAGGGTGCTGGAGGATTACTGGTTCCCATAGAAGATAATCTATTTATGATAGACTTGCCTGCTATCTTTAAAGTAGATAGAACTCTTCTCATCAGCCCTAGTCGTCTTGGCTCTATTAACGATACACTTTTGAGTATGGAAGCTCTAACAAGAAGAAAAATAGACTTCGATCTAGCAATCAATCTTTATGAAGATTATGAAAGTTTTGAAGAGGTAACACTACCTTACTATAAAAAAGCGGGAGAAAGCTTCTATCTGCTTCCCCGCGATTTAAGTAAGCTAATATCAACTTTTAGTAATTTACATTTACAGTAATATCAATCCTTTTTAAAGGTTTGTTACTGAATTTAACGATCTCTTGACCTTTATATCTTGCATAGTTTTTATAACCGATTAATCGGTTTTCTGTTTTCTCTATGTATCTTGTCTTGCAGCGTCTTTCAATTCTGTAAGAAGGATCACTGTTCCCATCACCTTCAGCAAGATTCTTTCCAACAATTGTTCCAAGAATAGCTCCACCTACAGTTGCAGCTGTTTTTCCACTTCCACCGCCAACTTGATGTCCAAGAATACCACCAGCGGCACCACCGATAATAGCTCCCAATGTTCCATCACTACCACTAGACACTGGAACTTTCTCATCCCAGCACTCTTCAACTGGAGACCTTACGGTTACCATCCTGTAAACAGGTTCACTACGAGTAACTTCAACAGAATCATACATTGTTAAAGATTCAGCAAATAGTGTCGATAGAGCTAATGCACTTAAAAGGATCACTTTTTTCATCACTCAACTCCTCCTTTTTTTATTTTGTAATTTATATCACATAAGTGTGAATCATTTGTGGAGTTAAAAGTAGTAACCTACTCTTAATTCCACATAGTTGTCACTTGTTGAGTCTGTTAAACCCTTTGCATAACTGATTGTTGTAAACCAGTTGCTGTCTATACTGTAAAATCCATATAGTGAGATATTTTTTATCGTCTCAACATCACGATATATAGAATCTGATTGATAATAAGAGATACTTGCATTTAGTTTTGGTGTAAAATCATAACCAACACCCAAATTAAATGCATCTGTATTTTGGTATCTTATTATCTCATTTTTTGTAATAACATCGTTATCACCTACCAACATATAGTTATAACCTGCAAAAAAGCTCCACTCTTCTACTTTATAGTTACAATTCAAATTAACAGTATAATCTGTTTTATTATTACTATAACCTGTATCATATGTTGGTAAAACCAGCCCAATACCTGCTCTAACTGTAAAGTCAGATGCAAGCTTCCACTTATAATTTGCAGAAACAGACGTATCATTCCAGCCTTTATCACTTCTTCTAGAGCCATCACTTCTAAAATAGGAGCTTTGAAACTGCAGTGTAAAATTTCCACGATAATAATCTACTTGAGCAGTTGTAGTATATGTATCTGTCTTTTTATTACTGCGATAATTTAATTGACTATACGATACTCCAAAGATCATATCAAAGTATTGATCGACAATTACTGACTTGATAGAACAGCCATTTTCATCAACCAAATCTGTTATAGGTGTATTTGGGCATTTATCTATAGAATCATCTACACCATCAAAATCGATATCGCTAAAACCAAACAATACTACACTGCTTAAAATAGTTAAAAAAATAGTTTTAATTATAAAATTCATCAAATCCCTTCTTGTGTTATCTAACGATGCTGATGTCCCATTTGCATATTTCCACTACCCATAGGTTGTCGTGGCATACGATGTACAGGGTTTGTAGTTTCTGTTTGTCTGTTTATAGTACTTGTATTATTTAAAGATGTATCAATAAGTTGATTTACTACATTTTCTCTATTTTTAACCTGCATCTTTCCAAGAAGTTTACGTAACGCTTCTACCCTTTCTTTTCTATTCATTGTAGCTAACTGCTCTTTAAATTTATTCATTAACTCCCTACGTTTTAATGGATCAGCATTCTTTATTTGCTCAATCTGAACATCAATAGAACTCTCTTCAGCTTTACTCTTTACAACAAATATTGCCACAGAGACAAGAAAAAGCATCGTTATAATTTTCCCGATACCCTTCACATGTATCCTCCTTCTTTAAATATTTATATATAATTAAGACGTAAAATTGTTAGCTAAACGTTACTTTGTCTAGAAAGAGTGTTACTGTAGTCCCCTCGTCCTTTTTACTTTTAAGCTCAATATCAATATTCATCTCATCACACAATTTTTTTACAATATGCAATCCGATCCCAATACCTCGATCATTCTCTTTATAAAAACGCTCAAATACTTTATGTGGATATTCAATACCAATACCTGTATCTTCTATAATAAGCTTATCAAGATCTGGAATAAGTTTTACCGTTATACTTCCATCTTTTTTATTGTATTTGGCAGCGTTACTTAAAATATTATCAATAATGCGTATCATTGCATCTTTGTTTGCAACTATCTTTAGCGGTGATATCTGCAAATCAAATTTTAAGTGGCTAAAAGCTCTTTCAATAAGTTGAACACGCTCTTTAAGCAGCTCATCTAAAGAGAAAACCTCTTTTTGTAACTCATGTCCGCCAATGTAGCTTCTAAGATTATTTTGAAGGCGCAAAAGTGTCTCAACCGCTTGTTCTATCCTATCAATCTTTGTACTTTGTGGACAATCTTTTTTAAGCATCCTTACATTTAGTCTGACTATGGACAAAGGTGTATTAAAGTCGTGCAAAATATCTCTTATAAACTCTTCAGTAAGCTTTAAAGCCTCTCTTAAAGGGTGAAGCGCATAAAAAGAGAATAGTACAGAAAGGAGTATAAGCACAATAAAAATAGCAAAAAACTCAAAAAGAAGCTCTTTTTGAATCTTTGCCAAATCCTCTCTATACTTTTCACTCAAATAACTGATCTGCAAAACATACTGACTACTTCCAGGAATAGGGAAGTAGGCAAAAAGAGCTTTGTCATCTTTTTTTAAAACATAAAGTTCACTCTTTTTAGCATCGGCAAAATCTATTTCTAAATCTTTACATTTAAGATCGAAACTGCAAAGACGCATTTGAGAAAAGATTCTGTTATCGAGATTTATCTGCTCTCTTGTGTAGAGATTGTAAAAAAGAGTTGCCATCAACAGAGTTAATGAGCTTAAAAAGAGTAAAAAACTCTTTAAAAAAGACTCCTTCTCAACACGCCTCAAGGACGTACCCCACACCGCGGATATTTTTAAACTCCAGCCCCGTTTTCTCTTTTAGCTTGTTTATTGCAACACGCAATGCTGTGGAGCTTGGATGCTCCAAACAATCCATTAAAACAGTTTTATCTATTACCTGCCCTATATTGTTTAAAAAATGGTTCAAAAGTGAGAGCTGAACTTCACCTAATGGAACAATATGACCATCTCTTTTCAAAGTTCCGCTTGCAGGGTCAAACTCAACATCTCCACATTTGATAACAGATGAAGCTTTAGAAAGTTTGGCATTTACACGAATCAACAACTCCTCTGGAAAAAAAGGCTTTTTAATGTAATCATCAGCCCCAAGTTCAAACCCTTTGGCAATAGTTTTAAGATCAACCAAAGCACTTATAAAGATAGTAGGAGTATCATCTTTAGCATTTCGCAAACTCTCTAACAAATCAAAACCATCAATTTCAGGAACATTAATATCAAAAATATAGAGATCATACTTTTGTTCAAAAGTTTTATCGGCAGCTTCTGCACCATCAATGACCCAATCTACATCATAGCCATCTTCTCGCAGAAGCTCTTCCAATGTCTCACCAAGAGCACGGTCATCCTCTAAGAGGAGAATCTTTTGTTTCAATATATCTCCTATTCAATGATATGGCTTACAAATTTGCTCATATTATCTAAAATCTCTCCACCTCGTCTGAAACCAAGACCACACCCTTCATATGCAAAGAAAACACCTGCCTGATAGTTTCTGCCGTTTGAATCTTTTGGTAACTCAACAAACTCCTGATAAATAGTTGGCTGATCACCATAATCATCCTGAGCAGATGTTAAGAGATTTCCATTTGCATCCAAAATCTTTACACTGCCGCCTTCACGACCCAAAAACGGCTTTTGTACCTGTTTTTTGCCAATTGGTTCAAACGAAGTCTCTAAAAGCAGAGGATGATTTGGGTAAAGGTCCCACAAGATTTTCATAATAGCTTTTGACTGAAACATTAATGTATATGCAGGATTGAGTATAATTGCCTTCTGATTCTCCATAATATTTGTTAAGATTCTTGCCAAATCACTCTCTTCAATAGCGATCATCTCCCACGGAATAAGCTTAAACCAATACTCATACTGCTCATCTTTATAAAAGATGCCATCCTCATATGAAAACTCTACCTCATCAACAAAGCTAAATGCCGTATGAAAACCTGCATCATCAGCCATCTTTTGAAGCAGTTTGGTTGTATTTTCATCTTCAATATTTCCACGAATAGCACTGAAAAGAATTTTCCAACCTTCATAGTACTGCTCAAAATCAGCTAAATCACCATCTAGAACTATTAGACGATTAAAGTTATCTCGAATTGCTTCATATACATTATTAAATTGTGCAGCTTCATCAAGCCCGTTTGCTTTTAGCATAGCCCACTGCACAATAGCCGTCTCAAAGAGTGCAGTCGGAGTATCAGCATTAAACTCCAACAGTTTAATAGGAGCACCTCCTACTCCTCCAGCTAAGTCAAATCGCCCATAAATATGCCAGTGAACATCATTTTCCCAACTCTTTTTTACAGCATCTACAAGGTTGAAAGGTATGCCTATTTCGTGAAACAGATTATTCTCTACTACATAATCCCCAGCTTCAACAAACATATCGTAAAGCTCATTAACTGCTTCATAATAGCTTTCAGCTTCTTCTTCACTGACAACTACAACTTCATCAGCAATATAAGGTGACTCATCTTTGTCTGTATGCCAATGAAAACCAATTGACTCAAGAAATTCTGGGGTAAGAGGGTCAAGCTTTTTAAGAGTTACACTGCTCATCCGCCTATGCTCCCAAATGTAGATTTTGATCCTGTTTTGCTGCTTCCAAAAAATCCAGACCGTGTTGAGCGACTTTTTGTAGCAGTGCTACTCTGTTTTACTTTATTGAAACTGTTTACACTACGCTGATATGCTGTAGGAGACTTGTAACTGCGCTGACGATTTTGCTGATAGTTTGGATTGTTAAAAAGTTTGTTTCCTATCCAGCTTCCGATGATAGCACCTGCAGCTGAAGCAAGCAGTGCTTCTCCAAGCCCCAATCCTCCACTGCTCATCTGAGGCTGTGTAAGTGCAGATTCACCGCTGTCTATGCGTTTAGCCTCTTCTGCCACTAAAGCATCAAGCTCCTCTTTAGTTAAAATCTTTTCAGTACCGTCAAGCTTACGCAATATAACACGAGTTGTATCGGCAGGATACTCCTCTGCTATCTTATATTTATTAGGAGCTACCTCATCTATAACAACAAAAGCACCCTGTTTTTGACTTGCCTGTGTAAAAGCATCACTTTGTCCTTCTGATTGCTTTTGATCACACCCACTAAAAGCAATCATTGCAATAGCACCAAACGAACCAACCATTGCATAAGTAGAAATCTTTTTAATATAGTGTTTCAAATCTATCTCTCCCCTCTTTATTTATCAGTTAAATATTCTATCAAATTACTCCAAATATAGTAATGAAAATGTTTTTGTATAATTAAATTGTTTATTTAAAATTATATCTTTCGTTTAAGAAAAGATTTGATATCATAACCAAAGTTTAATTCATTAATCATATTTATTGACAATCTTTTTGTCAATAAAATGAAAAAATACCAAAAAATAGGTGTTCCGGTCAGTTTTACATATAAACCTTATGTAAAACTGACCGGAACGGTTAATCCAAACATACAAGGGAGTAAGTATGAAAAAAATCAAAATGAGTCTTGTCGCGGCTATCGCAGCAGCTGCAGCTACAACTGGTGCTAATGCAGGTGCACTTGACAGTATTCTTAGCAATCCAAAACTTGATCTTGAGCTTCGCCCAAGATATGAGTATGTAGATGCAAGTACAGCAAATGATGCTAAAGCATTTACTATAAGAACAGCTCTTGGCGCTCAATTCGGACTATTCGGGGTAAATGGTTTAAATGCCCAAATTCAAGGTATGAGTGTTGATAACTTTGGTCTAGTTACTGATTATGATCCAGAAAATACTGCTTATCCAAAAGTTCTTGATGGAACACAAGCTCGTGTTACTCAAGCAAATATATCTTATGCTAAAAATGGATTTGTTGGAATCCTTGGTCGTAAAATGGTTGTCCTTGACAATGCTCGCTTCATTGGTAATGTTGGCTGGAGACAAATGCCACAAACTTATGATTTGGCAGCAGGAATCTATAACTATGATAAGCTAAGTGTGCTTGCAGCATATGTAACTCAAGTTAACCGTATTTTTAATACTGATGGTGATAGTCTAACTAGTAATAAATTATCTACAGGAACTGTTCTTTTGCATGCTACATATAAAGCTATGCCAGCATTAACACTTACTGCTTATGATTATATGATTCAAAACTTTGCTGATCATATTGGTATTCGTGCAACAGGAAAAATTAATGCTGGTAGTGTAAAACTCGCTTATGAAGCAGAATATGCAAAACAAAATGATCCTACTTTAGATGATAGTAATGAACCTTTAGTACCAGGTACTTTAACAATGTATACAAAACAAGATGCTGATTATTATAAATTAGGATTGAGTGCTACAATGAGTGGTTTTACAGTAGGTGCCGCTTATGAAGTTTTAGGAGAAGCATCAGGAGATGGACAAAGAGAATTTTATACTCCTCTTGCAACACTACATGCTATGAATGGTTGGGCTGATGTATTTGCTACTGGTACTAAAGACAATCTGTCAGGTTTAACAGATGCAAGTGTTAAACTAGCATATAATGCAGGTAAATTTGGTAAACTTGTAACTGTTTATCATAAATTTGAAAGTGATGCAGGAAGTACTGATTACGGTACAGAAATTGATGCTGCATATAACTTTAAAATTAACAAGAACCTTGGCTTACTTCTTAAAGGTGCTTGGTTTGATGCAGATGCGAATGGTGGATATACTGATACTACAAAATACTGGGTACAACTCGACTACAAATTCAGCGCAAAACTCTAATCTATCTTTCCAAAACCGCCTTCGGGCGGTTTGTTTCAGCAGTACGACGTCTCTTTTTTCCCACTCCTACTCCTTAGGCGCGTACTGTTGAAACAAGCCCTTTATACCTCTATGCAGTAGCGGCAGTAGGAGAGCCGTATTCGTAAATAATATCTTCTAGTTTTTTACCTGATCTTTTTTTAGTAGCTTCAATTCCTACACTCTCAAGTTCTTTTAGCACAGCTTCAATAAACCCATAAAATTTCTCTTTAATCTCATTTGTCATATCTATCTCAACACTCTCTATATCTTTAGGAACAATGCCTATGACATTTACCTCTGCCATAGATTCAAGCATTGAACAGATTTCAAGCATTTCAACAACTTCAACTTCATGTGCTGTCTGATGATAGCTGCCAAGACCCATCAAGGCATCTGAAGGAAGGTTGTATACAGAACCTGCTTCATCTTTAATGGAGACAGTATCGAGTATTATGACTTTATCATAACTTTGGTAGTATGTCATCAGTTTAAACCCAAGCGTTCCACCGTCGATGATATCGACGGTGGTTGAGAAGTCATAATTCTCTTTCAAATATTTTGCTGCATAAATTCCAACACCTTCATCTTTAAAAAGTATATTCCCTATGCCAATGACTATTGTCTTTTTCTTCATACTTCTTCCTTTATATTGAGCAGCTTGTATTTACTTTATATACTCCCAGCTCTTTTCCTTTTGTATCGACAATATGTACAGCACAAGCAATACAAGGGTCAAAACTATGAACAGTTCTAAGAATCTCAAGCGGCTGATCTGGATCTGAAACTTTTAAACCTATGAGACTCTCTTCATAAGCCCCTTTTCTCTCTTTGTAGTCACGCGGAGCTGCATTCCATGTAGATGGAACAACTGCCTGATAGTTAGCAACTTTACCGTTTTGAATTCTAACCCAATGCCCCAATGCACCGCGAGGTGCCTCTTCTATGCCATACCCTCTGGCATTTTGGCTAACTCTATTAAAATCAAACGGTGTAGTTGTTTTAATATCTCCAGATGCTACATTTGCTGAAAGCTCATCGATCCAATCAACCATAACATCTGCCAATAACTCTGTCTCTATTGCACGTGCTGCCGTACGTCCTACAGAAGAGAATAGTGCTTCAGTAGGCAAGCCAGAATTTGTAAGAAATTTCGTTACATAGTCACTAATGAGAGCATCTCCTCTTGCCATTCCAACAGCCATTCGTGCAAGCGGTCCTACCTCAACACGAGTATCATCATAAAGTGGCGATTTGATCCAACTGTATTTGCCTGCCGTATCAAGATAAGCTATTCCATTCTCTTTGCGCCCAAAACCTGTATAGTTTGGTTCAGTCACTCCATCATACGGGTGAAGATTACTACTTCCACTATACCAAGCGTGAGTAACATCTTCAGTCACTTTTGATGGATCAAAATCGATCGCACTTGAGAGATCACCATTCAACACCAACCCGCCAGGGAAAAGCATCTCTCCATTGTACATAGGGTTATCATCTAGTCTAAATCCACCATAAACAAGAAAGTTTTTCAACCCTGCTCCAACTCCAGCACGAGCTTCATCAGCATATGCCGAGCTTATCATATAAATATCAGGTAAATATGCCTGCTTAATGAACCTTCTAAACTCCAGATGCAAGTCTTTAAATAACGCTCTTCGTGCCGAACTTTTAATATCATCAACACAAGTAACACCACCTACAACAATGCTTTGAGGATGCGGATCTTTTCCTCCAAATATTGCTATCATTTTTGAGACATTACGCTGTAAATCAAGTGCTTGAAGATAGTGTGTAATGCCTATTAGGTTCTGTTCTGGAGTTAATTTATAGCTTTTATTTCCCCAGTATCCATTTCCGAAAATTCCCAGTCGTCCCTGATTTACAAATGTCCTTACACGCTCTTGAACATTGGCAAACTCAGTAGCTGAATCTGTCCAAGGTGTCTCTCCTAAAACAGATGCCCACTTTTTAGCCTCTGCTGCAGCTTTTTGAGGATCAGCATTTAAAGCAGATGTAATGTCAATCCAATCAAGTGAATGCAAATGATAAAAGTGAACAAGATGGTCATGCAAAAATAGTGCACCCTGCATAAGGTTTCTGACAATACGTGCATTTTTTGGAATTGTAATTCCAAATGCATGCTCAACAGCCTCTATACTGCGCTGATAGTGAGTAACAGTACAAACCCCACAGATACGCATAGCTAAAAGACCGCAATCTCTAGGGTCACGCCCTTTAAGAATTGTCTCTATTCCTCGAAACATTGTAGATGAGCTGAAGGCATCAACAATTGTATTGTTATCGTCAATGACAGCTTCTATGCGAAGGTGTCCTTCTATTCTTGTTATTGGATCTATTACTATATGTTTAGCCATTACGCTTCCCCCTTATCAGCTCTCTTTTTTTCCAATGCCGTTGCAGCAGCATAAATACCGGCACCTATTTCAGTTGCAGCGACTACTCCAAAACTTGATCTATCTATTTTTGTGTCAATACTGTTTGATGCAACTACTATAGTTGTATCATCTATAGGTCTCTCAAACGCATATTTGTCCCAAAAGTCAGGCTCTGAACATCCAATACATCCACGACCTGCACCTATTGGCCAGTTAACACCGTCGTTGTAGCGTACAATTCCACAGTTATTGAAAGTCATTGGTCCTTTACAACCCATTTTATAGAGACAGAAGTTGTTTTTTGCTCCTGCATCTCCCCACTCTTCTACAAACTCACCTGCATCAAAGTGAACACGTCGCTCACAAGTGTCATGTATGCGATATCCAAATGCAAACTTAGGTCGAAGAAGAGAGTCTAGTTCAGGAAGCTCTCCTGTTAGAACATAGTGTAAAATCACTCCAACCATATTTGCAGGGTTTGCAGGACATGCCGGAATATTGATAATAGGCTTGCCTGAGACAATATCCATTACCCCTTTTGCTCCGGTTGGATTTGGTGCTGCTGCAGGGACTCCGCCAAATGTTGCACAGCTTCCGACAGCAACAACTGCCGCAGCATCAGCAGATAAGCGTTTCAAATGCTCTTCAAATGTCTCTCCACTAGCTCCAATCGTTCCATAATACCCGCCAATTGCCGTAGGAATTGAACCTTCAACAAACAGAAGATACCTTCCTTTAAATGTATTGATAGCATCTTGCATCTGTGCTTCAGCCTGATGTCCGGCTGCTGCCATTAAAGTTTCGTGAAACTCCAAACTGATAATCTCTAAAATAATCTCATCCACTTTTGGTTTTTCACTTCTAAGCAAAGCTTCGCTGTTTCCAGCACAATCTTGCAACTCTATCCAGATAACAGGTACACGGTTCATAACTTCAGCAGCTTCTGCTACCAAAGGTTCAAAAAAGCTAGGCAACATAAGCATTGCTGTTGTTGCGCTTACCCATTTCAAAAAATCGCGCCGATCACACCCCTCTGCAGACAAGACATCTTGCAGTTGAGCTTTATTACCGCCAAACGGCTCTATGTTTTTGAGATTTTCTATTCTTTGTTTACACTGTTCATAAAGTTTTTGGTAGTAAGTATCACCTTTATTTGTATCTACTCTTGAACTTTTTGCAGTAAAAAGTTTTTGAACAGCATCTTTTTTATCGATCATAGTTTCATCCTCCCCAAATAATCTCTTAGTCATCAATACCTGGTTTTAGATCCCATTTTGTATTTGTATGACAATCAAAACAGCTTACTTGTTCACCTGCTCTATAACTTACGATTCCAAAAGATAGAGATGACTGCGTTTTAGACATCTTAGTTCCTTGATAATCATATCCGTGGCAGAGCTTGCAATCTTTTGCTCCTCCATCTTCTGCAAATTTGTCATGATCGTCAATCCACTTTTTACCTCTTGAGTGCATAATTTGGCTTCCAAATCTTGGAGTTATATTAAATCCTGGATGACAGGTTATGCAGCTTCTCATATTGACTTTGTAAGGGTCAACTATTTCTGTATGAACTGCGTGAAGAGCATTTGTAAGAACAGGAATACCTTTAATACCACTACCTGAAACAGCATTTACTTTATGACAGTCTGTACATCGAACAGTAGTGTTTCTAGCAGATGCTTCTAAGCCTGCTGAATCATAATTAGTTAAATTTCCAATATTGTTTCTAACTGCATTTGGATGCTTTTGATCGTGCAATCTCAAGATATTGATTTTAAAATCACTCTCTGCATCTGCAAGATTAGCCCAACCTTTTGATGGTCTTGCATTTTCAAAACTGTTTGAAGCATGACAAACTTTACAGTTTCTCTCATCACTTTTATATAGAGTTATTGGATGTTCTAGAGTAGTACTGCCATCTGTTGCTGTAATTTTAAAGGCAGGGTAAATCTCCGTACTGTCTTTAAAAGTCACAGGCAAACAATCTCCACTAAACTCTTTTCTCATTCCACCCATACTCATATGAGAAGAGTTGGATCTGTTAGACAACTGCTCAATAGATACGCTAAAGCTTGAATGATCAACCGGCTTTAAAGTTCCATGATCAAACACCCTGACTTTAACACTGTTCATCGGAGGATACAAAGAGAATACTCTCGCATTTGAACAGCTGCTTTGAGATACTCTTTTTACAGAGAGTATGAGATTTCTTAATGTATTTCTCTGAATGGAAATAGTCATATTGCCTGTATTTGTCTGTACAGTTGCACTACTGGTATTTGTAGTTGTACTGGTGTTCACAGTTGTAACTGTATTTGTATTACTTGAGCTACTGCTGCTACTTGTATTGACAACAGGCTCACTACTTACATTTGTTGCACTATTTACTGTATTGTTTGTATAAACAGTTTCATTAGAGCTAGAATAACTGCTGTTTACATTATTGGTTTCAACAAAGTTACTGTCCATATTTTCAGAAGAGTTTTTTTCTTCAGATTTTTTGTCTTCGGACTTTTTGTCTTTAGACTCTTCATCATCAGAATCATCCTCTTTATCTTTTGATTCATTATTTTCCAGATTTTCAGAATCAACATTTATTTTGTAAGATTCAAGGTTAGTGCTTGTTGTAGTATCACTCTTTGCACTACTCTCAGAACCACACCCACTTAGCAATAACATGGCAATAAGACTAGTCAGGTAGATTAATCTCATGAATTACTCCTTTCAATACTTACCTGATTTTGAGCGGTGGGATGATAAAGGTAAAAAATGAATTTTTGATGAAAACTTATAATTTTTAGAGGTTACATTTATATAAAAACTAAAGTGAGTCTATACGAGTAAGAAGATTTGGTTTTGTGTGGTATAATTTTCGTAAAGAGGTGAGAGTGTGGAAATAATCCGTCGTGCCACCGGCGAGGGCTTTAAGTCGTCGATATGGAAGGGTGACGGTCTTCCCACCTCTTATTTAAACTTCCACTCTCCATAAAATAACTGAAAAAAGGGATTTTTTAAATCAGAAGCATTTATGTAGCCTGCTGTCTTGATAAGCGTTAATTCATCCCCTTTATATTTAAACTTTGTATCTATAACTGTTTTATATCCATAAATAGCTCTTTTTTAATTACAATTTTAACTAATTCATTTGTAAAAAATTGGAAAAGTTTGGTTTTGTGTGCTATAATCGGTTATATGGAGATGTGAAAGGCGGAAAGGGTTTATCCCACCGGTATTGCCGCCGATGGTTGCGACCAGTATGAGAGGGATTACCGGCTCTCCACATCTCCATATATTACTTCATAACTTTTTAAATTTGAATTTTCTATATAGCCTGCTGTTTTTATAAGCGTTATTGACTCTTTCTTTCTTTTATATTTTGTATCTATTACAAGTTTGATAATTTTAGAGCAACTACTTTTATGCTTACAGTATAATAAATTTAATTTATCTTTTTCATTATCAAAAAAGACTGCACTTGGGTTTTTTAAAATATTAGGTATTCTTAAAATATCCTCTTCACTAAGCCCTGCTCCTCTTTGCTTTTTACTCTCTCTTGCAAGATGAGATAAACCTTTATGGTTTATATAAATCTCTTTGGTATGAATCGGCACGCCTTTTATATTTAAAAACTCAATCACCTTTTCATCTAATTCACCTACAATAACTTTATTTCTTGTAAGCTTCTTTCTTGCTTTTATCTCATCAAGCATAGATTTTATATCCATAAATAGATCTTTTTTACTTACAATTTTACCTAACTTTTTGTTAACTTCTTTCCTGATATAATGTCACCAGAAAATAGCGTACCGATTCAAAAAAGGAGAAACATGCGGCATCTCATTACCACTGACGACCTCTCTGTAGAAGAGATTAAAAATCTCTTTAACGATGCCGAGTCCTATTTAGATACACCACCGCCAAAACTTCTGCAAAACCGTCTAATAATCACACTTTTTTTTGAAAACTCAACCCGAACTCGCAGTAGTTTTGAAATTGCAGCAAAAAAACTTGGTGCAGATGTTGTTCACTTGGATGTAGCAAAAAGCTCTACAAAAAAGGGAGAGACTCTTTACGACACTGCCGCCAACCTAAATGCTATGGGTCCGGATGCTATTATTGTTCGTCACGCTCAAAGCGGAACTCCATACCAAATTTCCCGTCATGTTGACTGTGCCATTTTCAATGCAGGTGACGGAGCTCATGCTCATCCAAGTCAGGCACTGCTTGATCTATTTACGATTCGCAGGCACTTTAAAGGAGAACTAGAAGGTAAACGCATAGCTATCGTAGGAGATATTAAAAACTCTCGTGTAGCTAATTCCAATATGCGTCTTTTGCCTCGTTTTGGATTGAAGATTACACTGGTTGCACCACCACACTTTATGCCAAAAACAGATTTCCCTTCAACAACAAAGCTAAATGATGTGCTTGATGAAGTTGACATTATTATGAGTTTGAGAACCCAAACAGAAAGACACTCTCATCCAATTTATGCAAGTTTGAAAGATTATGCCAGCGATTACTGCATCACCAAAGAAAAAATAGGCAAACGGGATATCTTGCTTTTACATCCAGGACCTGTTCATAGAAACATAGATATTGATGATGAAATGCTTGCAGATCCTCGCTGTAAAGTTTTAGAGCAGGTTAAAAATGGCGTAGCTGTGCGTATGGCAGCACTAAAAAAACTGATTCTTGCCAATGGATAAACTCTCCCGGCTGGCGACAGCTGGAATACCATTTTTGTTTGTTATCTCTTACGATAAACAGACTGTCATCGCTGAATCGCTTGATAACCTGAAACAATTTAAAGTAGCACTACACAGCAAACCATCACGTACGTTCAAAAAAAAGCCTAAACTACAACGTAGTCCTATTGACTTTTTAGAGTATAAAAAAGCATTTGACCAAGTCATTGAAGAGATTAAAGCAGGCAATACATACCTTTTAAATCTTACATTCTCTACACCTATTAAATGCAGTTTCAGCCTTGAAGAGATTTTTGAAATGGCTAATGCACCCTATAAGCTTCTTTGCAAAGAGAAATTTGTCTGTTTTTCACCAGAGCCTTTTATTAAAATTGAAAACAATGTCATCTCTACATACCCAATGAAAGGTACTATAGATGCAACAGTGCCTAATGCAAAAGAGAAAATTTTGGCAAATGAGAAGGAGATGGCAGAACATGTAATGGTTGTAGATCTGCTAAGAAATGATCTTGGTATAGTAGGAAAAAATGTACGTGTTAAAAAGTTTCGTTATATAGATAAAATTGTTACTGCAGATAAAACCTTACTGCAAGTAAGCTCAAAAATAGAAGCAAAACTCTCAAATGATTGGCACAAACACCTTGGAGAAATTTTAGATGCAATGCTTCCAGCAGGATCGATTACAGGAACACCAAAACAAAAAACCTGTGAAATTATAGAAAGAGTTGAAACCCATAAAAGAGGATTTTTTACAGGAGTATTTGGAGTTTACGATGGAAAAAATTTAGAGAGTGCCGTAATGATACGTTTTATTGAACAAGGATCTAACGGTCTTGTTTACAAAAGTGGCGGAGGTATAACAATAGACAGTAACGCTAAAGCTGAATATCAAGAGATGCTTGACAAAGTCTATCTGCCTATCTAACAAAATCGTAAGTGAGTATTATTTTAATCATACCAAATTTTTGAAAAATCAAACTCTATTTTGCACTTTCCTATATCAAAGGTAAATGTCTCATCTGTAGCATCAAGAGCTTTTATGTAGCGTCCTTCGTGAAGTTTAAAGACTTTTGCCAAGTTTTAATCTGGATAGACTAAAATAACGTTAGTTCGGCTTAAGCCACCACCGCCAATAGATTCCTTTCCGATTCATCTAATCGAATAGAAGGTTTTTTTGGCTGATAGGTATAAGCAATTAATGCACTAATCCAGTTAATCATAGCATTAATGTCATCTGCAATGCTAAAATACACCACAAACGCAAAAGAAAAATGTACCACTTGTAAAAGATAGAGTAAAAAATATGATAGATTTCCTCCAAATATTTGGAGGAGCTATGGATGATTACATATGAGGAGTTTGTAATGATACATACGCTTCACAAACAAGGGTACAGTATAAGAGCGATTGCAAGAATGACAGGGTTAGATAGAAGGACAATTTCAAAAAGATTAAAAGAAAAAGAGTTAATGCCAAGAAAGAGAGTGGATAACCCATTCCAACCCTAATATTCATTTAATAACGTGAGTTCGGGATAAGAAAAGAATAAAAATTGCTTGAGCCTTCCTCAGAAGAACACCAAATACCAAGAGGAAGGCAATATGATTTTAACAAAACTTTTTGTAGAAATCGATGATTTTTATAAATCATTTGAGCCAGAGTATCATAAAAGCCTATTGAGTGAAGGTAAAGTAAAAAGAAGACGGTCAACAACCCTAAGTAAGAGTGAGATAATGACAATAGTGGTATTTTTCCATATGTCTAAATTTAGAACATTTAAGGACTATTATATTAGATATGTTCAAAAGAGTCTTAAATCAGCCTTTCCAGCTCTTGTTTCATATCAAAGGTTTGTAGAGTTAATGCCAAGAGTAATGGTTCCACTTTTTGCATTTATGCAACAAAGACGATTGGGACCTATAACTGGTATCTCTTTTATAGATTCAACAACTATCAAAGTATGTCATATAAAAAGAGAAAAACAAAACAGAGTATTTGCAGGATTAGCAGCTAAAGGGCGTACAACAATGGGATGGTTTTATGGTTTCAAACTTCATCTAGTCATAAATGAAAAAGGAGAAATACTCTCTTTCTTTTTTACTCCAGGCAATAGTAGTGATCAAGATGAAAAAGTAATTGATCATCTATGAAAAAATCTTTCTGGTAAGTTATTTGGTGATAAAGGATATATCTCTCAAAAGCTATTTGAAAAACTTTGGCAGCAAGGAATCCAACTGATTACAAAAATTAGAAAAAATATGAAAAATAAATTAATACCCTTAATAGATAAACTACTACTTCGTAAAAGAGCTTTGATTGAGTCAATTAACGACCAACTTAAAAATGTTGCTATGCTAGAGCATACAAGACATAGAAGTCCTATTAATGCTATGATTAACTGGATTAGTGCATTAATTGCTTATACCTATCAGCCAAAAAAACCTTCTATTCGATTAGATGAATCGGAAAGGAATCTATTGACGGTGGCAGCTTAAGCCGAATTCACGTTTAATAAGTCCATACTTGATTCTTGTCATACAAATAAGTGTTAAAGCTTCTGTAAGATCATATGTTGTTTCAACAATTTTTCTACCAATATTTTCAACTTTATTCAAATGTAAAATATTGATGACAAAGCTTCTAAGAATAGATAATGCAAAAGCACCTTTATTGACTTTGCATTTATCTTCATTTAATGCAGTATCTTTGTAAAAGTGCATTGTTTCAACACTCCATTCACAAAGAATTTTTGTTAAAAAAGTTTTAGCATCATTATACTCATTTGATATATAGTAATGTGTTGTAGTCTCTTGATTATCAACGGTTTTATCAATACTACAGCTATACTTGATAGG
>NZ_FOXB01000019.1 GCF_900115615.1 Hydrogenimonas thermophila
CATCTTTAAAAACAATGAACCTTATAACCCCTCTCGTGTTTTTGCTATGGTTAGACAGTGATAAGTTAAAGAACTAAAGCTAATTTACTTCAAATTGATGATGGAATTGTAATAGTGCCATCACCTTTTAATTGTCAATCAAACCAACTTAGTTTGATTGTAAAAGCACTCTAATCTAAAGTTATAATTTTAGATTAAACTCTTAAAAGTGCTTTCAAAATCAAACTCATTTCAAGAGAAAAATCTCTTGAAAATTGGTTGTTTTTAAAATAGCTTTAAAAAGCTATTGCTTTTTTATTTTTTTGTCCTTTTTAAGTTATTTTTTATAAAAAGGCTAACTTTAAATTGATACCTTTAAAATAGTACCACAAAAATATAAAAAAAATAAATAAATATAGATGTTTATACTTCTCTCTGATCAAAAATAAACAACTGATTAGTACACTTTTTATTTCACCCTATTTTAACAGGAGTTAAAATATAGTTACAAAAAACTTATATGGAGAAAAGAGTGAAAAAGTTTGTAAACTGGGCGCGTACAACGATTTGCAAACCCAAAGATATTGTTTACCCTGAAACAGAAGAGGAAATTATAGAACTGGTCAAGCTCTGCAATGCAAGCAAAACACCAATCAAAGTAGTTGGTGCCGGTCACTCATATAACGATATTTTCTGCCCCGGTGAAAATGGTGTACTTGTCTCTTTAAAAAAGTTCAATGCACTTGAAAAAGTCGATAAAGAGAGACATCAAGTCACCTTCCAAGCTGGAATGCGAATGCCAAGACTCATTAAACTGCTTAAAGAAGAGGGACTTTCAATCTCTAACCTTGGTACCAATGTGTTTGATAATGTAGCAGGTAGTTGTGCTACAGGCTACCATGGAAGTGGTATTAACTATCGTATATTTAGCAACTTTGTCACCAAATTTGAGATCATCACACCAACAGGTGAAAAAAAGGTGATTACTAAAGATGACCCTGAGTATGACATCTATGCAGTCAGTCTTGGAATGTTGGGAATTGTCATTCGAATTACACTTCAGTGTGAGCCATATTTCAAACTAAAAGTAGTAGAAAAAAAGATGTCATTTGAAGCTATTGAGGCAGAGTTTGAGACCCTTTTGAAAGAAAATGACCACTTTAAATTCATCTGGATTCCGCATACTCGTGACTTTATGGTTTGGACAGCAAATAGAACTGAGGAACCAGCCAATGGGTGGTGGAAGATGTTTAAAACATACTTTGTGTCCGGAGTAATCATTAACAACTTCCTCCATGAACTGCTTCTCTTTTTTGCCTCATTCAACCGCCGTTTAATTCCAAAAGTCAACCAATTAATGAGCCGTCTGCTACTGCCTGAAAAAAATGTTAGTGTATATCCATCACACTGGGCATTTTTCTTGCCACATGTGCTTAAGCAAGATGTTGTTGAATACGCCTTTAACATCAAAGATACCTTTAAAGTTTTTAGAGAAATTATTGAGATGATTGAAGAGAAGAAGATATATGTCGATGCCCCGATTGAGGTGCGCTTTGTAAAAGGTGATACCTTTTGGATGAGTCCAACCCAAGGTGAAGACACTTGCTGGATTGGTACAAAGATCCACTTCCCACTTGGTCGTGAACCAGAATATTTCCGTTATTTCAGTGAAGTTGACCGTATATTGCTCAAATATCGCGGTCGTCCGCACTGGGGCAAACAGTTCCGTATCACAACAGAAGAGTTTAAACATAACTACCCAAAATGGGATGAATTTTGGTCATTTGTCGAAAAAAACGATCCAAATGGAATTTTTACCAACCGATTTATAAAACGTCTGAAAGGCGAAGCTTAAAGCTCGATGATTCTCTTCTCATCGAGGCTCCTTCGCCCTGCTTCTAAAATACGTGTTGTTGTCAATGTATTTTGAATCGTAGGAAGGATGCGGTTATACTCTGCAAGATTTGATGGATTGTCACGCAGTGCCGACGCCGATTCTACAAAGGTTGCAAGGCTTTTATAACCATACCCTTCTTGCCCGGCAAACTTTCCATCTCTTGGTGTATATTTCATAAAGAGTGGATTGGCACTTTGAAAACCATTTGTATCAGTTGAAACTGTATAGCCTCTATGAGCTTGATCTACACGCACCTCACCATTATGCCCCATATAGAAAAATCTCTGCTGTGAGTGAACATCTGAAGGGGGAGCTATCCAACTGGCAGTATGGACACTCGTTGCCAATGCACCACTTTTTATGTTTTCCCACTGCACTGTCAATGTAATAGTATCTTCAACCTTTCGACCAAGTTTTTTATCTGCCACACCCGTAGCTGACGTAGCATAAACACTAATAGGTTTGGCTTTCTCACCTATCGCCCAACAAAGAAGATCAACATGGTGGCTGTTAAGATAGTAACTAATATCACTGCTAATCCCTGCCCACGCAGCAAAGGTGTTTAGCTGACTTTTTGGTTGGCTCATATAGCTGACAAAATAGCTAAAATCCCCAAAGGTTTGAATTCTATCAACAGCATCGGCATAAATTGGATCAAACCGTTTATGCACTTCAAGCATTAAAAGCAGTCCTTTTTTTGCAGCCAAATCCATCAATATCTGATGTTCTTGAACTCTCTTTACAAGCGGTTTGGCTACAAGTACGTGCATCCCTGCTTCAAGGGCATCTCGTGCAATAGTAAAGTGGGTATCATCTGGGGTAAAGATCATAACTGCAGATCCAGGTTTCATATCACTAAGTGCCTCTTTGTAAGCCTCATCATTGCGACCACTTTTTGGGTAAGCTTCAAATGATGTGTCAAGATCGGTATATGCACTTTTAAGATTGGTCTCAAAGTGGTGTCGTACCGATTCAAAACGTGAAGCATCACGTCCTGCTAATCGAATATTACCAACCAAGCCACGTGATCGCATATCAAAAAGGCTCAATGCCACAACACCAAAACTCTTATCTGATTGCGCTGCTTTTTGCTGAGCAAGTCCAGTTACATACTCTCCAATTCCTACAACCAACACATCAATCATCTTAATCCTTTACAATCGTTACAAAACCAGGTGAAATTCCCAAGGCTCTCAACTGTTTCTCAGCCCGCTCATTCTTTGAAGCCATTTTAGTAGCGTGGTAAGCTTCACGTTCTTTACAGCTCCACTGTGTATTCCATACTACACTCTTTAACTCAACCATTTTGGCATTCATAGAGTAAGGGTGCAATGTTTGCAGTAGTGAGATAGTTGCAACCTCTTCAACACCACCCGGAATACCAGGCAAATTGCCACTAGATACTGTTAAAAATCCTGTCAATCCAAGTTTTTCCAGATTCCAAAGAGCAAGAGTATTCCAAGGAGTTGTCCATCCTGTCAGCTCTACTTTTTGATTTTGATGTCCATGCATTTCGTGTAGCTTAGCACCAACTACCAAAGTATTACTGTCCAAATGACGTTCAAGAGATTTGATATCTTCAGGTAAAGCAGTAACTTCTATACTTTGAAAAAGAAGTTTTGTAGCTCCAACTGAAAGAGCTTTTTCTATAATCATATTTAATGGCTGTGTATAACCAATCCAGGGATGTATATGAAAAAGTTTTACTCTGTTACCAAAACGCATCAGCATCTTACCAACACGTTGAAAGTAGCGATTATCAACGACAACTATAAGCAAATCACTGTAGCTTAAAACATTTTGACACCAAGCCTTGATCTGCTCAGGGTCTATAGGAACAGCTTCATTACTTGTATGCAGTCTTGTAGCTACAACTCTCATTTTACCCTCTTAAGACTTGGCACCAATGTACCGTTATTTAACTTATTATAAATTTCATCATATATTGGAGTATATACTCCATCGATCAACACATAGCAACAACCCTCTTTAAATCCTTTAAGCCCCTCTTTTGAGAGTCTGCTCTTTTGAATCTTCAGAGTTGAAGTGGTTTGATGCTTTTCATTAACGATTTTAAGAAAGTAAGGCAGTGCATGGTCAGCAACTCTCTTTCTCATCTCAGTTAAAAAAGAAGGAAGTATATTGGGCGACCACTTTTTAGCAGGAACTAGTGATGCCACCCCAATCTTGCCATTAATCCCAGGTAGTTCGATCCCATAAACAACCACCTCTTCAAACTCACCAATTTGGCGAATAGCCTCTTCTACATCACTGCAGGCAACATTCTCACCTTTGTAACGGTATGTATCTCCCAAACGATCAACAAATATGTAAAATCCATCAGAATTACGTTTTAAAAGATCACCAGAACGCCACCACAAATCACCTTCTTTAAAAAGGCTGCGAACCAGTTTTGCCTCATCTAAAGATGGATCAAGATAACCTCGGTAATGACCGCTTTCAACCTTAAAGAGTGCTTCACCAGGCACCTCATCAGGAACTACATTGAAATCCTCATCAACAAGTACCATCATTTTGTTACGCTCATCTTGTGGAGGAATGTAACCGCAGAAGCCAGGAATATCAAACCAATTAGTCAAAGCACCTGCTGGCATCTCTGTTGCACCAAAATGTTCAACTACATGTTCAATGCCAAAATGCTCTATAACATCTTCCCAAAGATTTTTTGTTAAACCATTGCCGAATATAACTTTAAGAGAGCTATTTGGATTTTCTCCATCTTTATATCGATTAAGTAAATATCGCCACAACTCACCTATATAGACCATATGCGTACATTTATAGCTATTAACATCTTCCCAAAAAGATGATACTGAAAACTTCTGCCGCAATACAGCATTGGCTCCGGCAAAAACAACACTTGAAAAAGCAACAGCCAACCCATTACCGTGAAACAGTGGCAAAGAGATGTAACAGCTATCATTTTCATCCATGGCAGTGCGCAGTGACCAAGCAACTCCTGCTCCAATCATTCGCCTATGGCTAAAAAGTGCCGGTTTGCTTGGTCCACTGGTACCGCTTGTAAAGATTACAAATGCAGCATCTTCCAATGTTGTAGAATGAACATCAAACTTCTTTTCTAATCTGTATGCTAAAGTTATAGCCTCTTCAATATCCCACTTTACACAACCATCAATACTGTTTCCAAAAACCTCATCTACTCCACTTCGTTTGGCAAGTTCTACAAGACGTGCTGACGGCTCTCTATGGTTAAAAAGTACAGCTAACCGCCCTGCTTTGTTGATGCCTATTAAAGCTGCAAGAAATAGAAAACTATTTGGAAAGTTAATCCCTATGCTATCTGATTTACTCTTTGAAAGAATAAAATTACAAATCTGATCTGATGCCCTGTCTAACTCACCATATGTATAACACTTTTTGGTTTCTACCTCTTTAACTACTATCCTATCTGCATACTCTTTAGCACGTTCTTGAAAAATCTCTACCCAGTTAGTTACATTTTTTGATTCAATTATTTGCCAAATCGACGCTTCATTGGCTTCCATCTCTTCATAGAGCTTGCATAGCCCTTCACTCTTTGCATTGTTACTTTTTATTTTTTCTATTAATCTACTATTCATAGGGCTAAGTATATCAGAGATATTTGATCATTTATCAAACAAAAAATTGTTACTTTAAATATCTAAATTTGATTAGAAACTAATCTCTATAAACTCTACTCCATCTTTTGAGCCAATAAGTAAAAAGCTTCTAAGTTTAGGTATTGCCTTAACCTTCTCAATCTCTAAATAACCTTTAACCTGTTCAATTCCATCTTGCTTTATACTTTCATAGTTATCTCTGCTTTTAACCCATTTAAGCTCAAATAGGTAGTTATTTGGTACCTTCTCATCTCGTCCAATTAGTAAAATATCTGGATATCTTCTTTCAATCTCTGGTTGAGAATCAATAAAATAGAAGCTTGCAAAGCTTAGAAGAGAAAGTGTTATGATATGAAAATACTTCTCATCAAACCCCATATGATCACGATTGGAAAGAGTCTTTATGACTTCATTTAGTTGCTCTTTGAATGGATCTATCTTACCCATTGCCAAATCTCTTAGAATATGGTTAATATTGGCATCTATTTTTAGGTTATTCCTGCGATCTATCTCGATTGCAAAATAGTTAAAGTATAGCTGTTTAATAACATAGTTTGGTATCTCAAAATCATAAACATCACCAAATGTCTCATCTTTTAAAGTAATAAATCCCATAGAATAGATAAGCGTAATAAAGTCATCCTCACTAAAAGTTTTATTTAGATCATAGCGGTCTTTGATCGTACCTGTAATGTACCCTTTTTCTATAATCTCTTTTAAAATATCAAAATTTCTCTCTTTATCTCCAATGTTAAATAGACGCATAAGTGCTTTGTAGTCACTCGCTACATTGCTATCTAGCATTTTTTTAGGCTTCTCACAATCACTATAATCAAATCTTGAAATAAAGTAGTTAATAAGAGTAGCATTATAGATTCGATCTTTTACTTTAATTTGAAAAAGGTATCCATTATACCAAGCTTTTATCTCTTCTAAGAGTTCATCTTTTTTTATACTTTGACAACGTTTAAAGATTGTCTCATTTAAAGCATATTCTACTTCATCTTGTGTAAAGCCTGCCATTGCATTAAATGATTTATGATAAGAGATATTAGAAATAATATTAAACCCACTGCTTAAGCTATCGAGTGTGATAGGTGTAACACCTGTAATAAAAATTTTTTGAACTGTCCCTGTAAATGTAGCTGTCTTTAGCACCTCATAAAAGCTTCTTACAAATCCACCCTTACCTACAATCTTTAAAAAATCATCCATACTGTATGAAAGAATCGCATTTGCAAAGTGATCGTACTCATCGATTAGTATATAGATCCTGTCATCTTTAACGATCTCAAAAAAGTACTCCATAAGTGAAGTTGGATTATTAATCTCTTTTAAATCCTCATAACTTTGAGGATAATTATAGCTTTTAAAATAGCTACTAAGTGACATCTTAATTTTAAACGTAAACTGTTCATAAATTGACTGCATAGATTCATCGGTATTAATACCGCTAAATTCAAAAAAGAGTATTCTAAAACTATTTTTTAATGGTGTTGGATGCTTGCCAATATAGGTATCGCCAAAAAGTTCATCAAACTCACTTTTTGCATTCTCATCATAGTAATATTGAAGCGTTGAGAGAAAAAGAGACTTTCCAAAGCGTCTAGGACGTAGGAAGATTAAAAAATTCTCATTGAGTGATTCAAGCTTTTCGATATAACTGGTCTTATCTATATAAAGATAATTACTATCTATCTTTACTTTTCTGAAATTACTCTCACCATATATAATTTTTTTCATCTATGCTCTCCTAGAATTTGGCTATTCTACCAAAAAACTCTATTATTAAACTTTTGCAAATCTCTCAACAACCACCAATCTCACATCTATCAGAATAACTAATCAACCCTTTATCATCACAACGTCTATATTCAGGTTGCAGGGTAATATGTGTAAAGTTAAACTGCTCTTTTAAAAGTGTTTCAACCTCTATAAGCTTCTTTGTTACATCAGACAACAAGAGATTATCTTTTAGATCAATATGTGCCTCAAAAAATATATTTTTATCATTTAATCTCCATATATGGATATGGTGAATATTCTCAACATCTGAAATCTCCTTGACTGCTTCTGAAATCTCATTAAGATCTACACTTTTAGGAGCAAACTGCATTAATACCTCTATTGCCTCTTTAATAAGTGTAAATGATGCAAAAATAAGATAAAGAGCAATAGAAATAGATATAAGAGGATCAACCCATAAAACATCCCAAAACTGCATCATTAACCCACCTGCTACAACAGCAACAGAGGTAAGCACATCACCTAAAAGATGAAGGTAAGCCGCTTTTATATTCATACTCTCTTTAGCATCCTGATGCAATAAAGCAATACTGCCACCATTGACTATGATGCCAAGTAACCCAAGAATAATAACCCACATAGAGTCTATTGGTTCAGGATGAAAAAATCGTATAATAGCTTCATAAATAATAAAAAAACCAATCCCCACAAGAACAGAAGCATTAAACAGTGCTGCAAGAATTTCAGCACGCTTATACCCAAATGTTCGTCTCTCATCAGCCTCTTTATGTGACAACTTCTGGGCAAACCAACTAATGACAAGGCTCATAACATCACTAAAGTTATGCAAAGCATCGCTTAGAAGTGCCAATGAGCCAGAGTAAAGACCTCCTGCAAGCTGTGCCAATGTGATAATCACATTTAAAATAATCGCTATTAAAAGGTTTCTACCCTTTACGTCGTGATGGTGATGATGGTGAGCCATATTAAAACCTCAAAAGATTATTTAAAGGTTCTTTTTTTAGCGTTCTGTAAATATCATAATCACTATCGATAGATAAAATATCCTTTATATTTTCTCTCTCTGCCAAAATTATCAAAGAGCAGTCGGCTAAATCCATTGGTACATCGCTATATTTTGTTGTTAAAAATATAACTCTATCTATGTCATTTTTGTCTATTTGAAAAACATCTAAGCCACCTCTTTTTATCCACTCCAATAGATTAAGTTGAGCTTGAATACTTTGCCTTAACAGATGTGTAGCCTCTGTAATAACAGGCCAAGTCGTTATAAAACTTCCATCATACTCTCTAACAAACTCTAAAACTCTTTTGTGGTGTTTATCTCTCCTATTAAATAGTGCTACAATAGGTCCTGTATCAATTATGGTTGTGTTTTTCATTTAAAATCTCATCTAACTTTTGCTTATAGTTTGAAGACAAATCACTATCCCCATCATAGACACCAAATAGATCTTTCCCTAAAGTGTAAGGAGTATTTTTTCTTTTTTCTTTTAAATTTTCCAAAAAAAAGAGTATAGCTTCTCTTACTATCTCTGTTTTTGTAGTCTGTTCCAATCTTGCAACATTGGCTAACTCTTGCTCAATATCTTTTGGCAATCTTACTGATAACATCGTTTTCCTTTTCAGCCAAGGTTTGTATATCAACATTGTATTACACTCAAACTTTTATTCTACTTAGTGCCTTTACTAGACCAATTAAGAGATTGAAAATGAAGTTATAAAGTGGATGAATGGGCGAATGTTGCTGTGAAATTTTGCACCCTATGACTTTAATAGTTGTAATCAGAGTCAAATAGAAGTGACATAATGTTCTCAGTTCAGAAAAAATAATGAGATATATAAACAATTGATGAAGATAATAAATGCTTGAAATAATCTAATTTGTAAAACTTTTTTTATAAAATCACTAAAATACCGGTAAGGAAAAGTTTTTTATTTTATCTAATAATGATATTTGCAAGATATAACAACTATTGAATATTCAGTTACTTCATAAACCAATCTATGCTCATTTGTAATTCTTCTCGACCAACAACCAGATAATTCAAATTTCAAAGGCTCAGGTTTTCCTATTCCAGAAAAAGGTGTTCGCTTTATATCATTTAAAAGTTGATTAATCTTTTTAAGTATCTGCTTATCAGTTTTTTGCCAATAGAGATATTCATTCCAACTATCATTTGTAAATGTTATGTTCATTCTTATATTTCTATTAAATCTTTTTGAAAAACTTTACCACTTCTTGCATCTTTTAATGAACGAAGTAAAACTTCTCTGTTTTTTGGATTTCTTAACAAATAATCTGTCTCTTTTAAAGAGTTGTATTCATCTAACGGTATCATTACAACATTTTCACGATCTTTTCTATGAATGATCACCTCTTCATTGTCATAATATACACTATCAAAAATGGATTTAAAGTTATTTCTTGCTTCAGTCATACTAACTACTTGCATAGATATCCTTTTCACATAGAATGTACATAATTATAGCATTAATTTTGTTATTTATTCGATTGTAATATCTATTTTAACGTGAGTTCGGGATAAAAGGAGAATAAAAATTACTTGAGCCTTCCTCAGAAGAATACTAAGCGGTCTCTATCCTGAAGCAAAATTAGATGCAGTTACAAATTTTTACTTTAATGACAATACTAAAAGTTTAGCAAAAAGTCATAATGTTGAACTAATAGAAAGGGAACAACTACTTCAATTAACTTTACCGATGAGCTGACCTATATTGTGTGTATTTTCACTTTTTTACAAAGATTTATCCAGTCCTAAAAGAACACCAGCTTCTCTTTTCTGTTTAAGCCTGTAACTTTCACCTTGAATATTTAGTATATGACTATGGTGAATAAGCCTATCAAGTATAGCTGTAGTTAAAGCTTCATCATTGTTTAACACCTCCTTGAACTTAGTAAAAGATAGATTACTGGTTATGATAATTGAGCCTGTTTCATACCTTTTGTTAATAACTTGGAAAAAAAGATTAGCCTGATTAGCATCTAGTTTGATATATCCAAATTCATCAATAATTAAAAGCTTTGTTGTATTTATAACTTTTTTGAAATAGTGTTGCAGTCTATTGGTTTGTTGTGCTATTTCAAGCTGTAAAAGCAAATCTTGTGCAGTGATAAATTTGGTCTTTATTCTTGCTTGAGTAGCTAAATATCCTAAGGCAATGGCTAAATGTGTCTTTCCAACACCACTTGGACCAATTAGTAAAACATTTTGGGCATTCTCTATGAATCTAAGGGTAGATAACTCATTAATAATATTTCTATCTACTGGAGAAGATGAAAAATCAAAATCTTGCAAAGTTTTTACCTTTGGAAAACCTGCCATTTTAAGAGTAATCTCTTTTGCTCTTTGTATTTTTGTTTCATACTCATACTCAAATAGTTTCAATAAAAACTGAGTATAAGATAGATTCTTTTTAGCTGCTTCATCTGCAAGTGAAGAGAAACTATTCTTTATTGCAGGAAGCTTAAAAAGCGTAGCGTATGCTTGAATCTGTTCATTGATGGAAGCTATGTTATTAGACATAACTAGCCTCCTTTAGTAATTTTTCATACTCTATAAGAGATGATTGATAGATAATAAACTCTTTATCTATTGATTCAATCCTATGTTTAGATGTATAATTACTTTTTGAAGTTGTTAACGAGTTTGTTGGTTCTACTGCCAATATAAGTGGCAGTAGAGCCTTTTTCTCTATTTCAAATAGATCTTTTGGTTTTTGTTTTAGTGTACCGTGTACTCTATCATTAATTATCTCTAACCAACTAAATATTTGGCTATTTAAAAGTTGACAATCTATTTTTAAAGGTGAATTTTTCAGTTTTGATCTCAAAGGAATATAGAAATTCCTTTTTAAATACCCAATAAATCTCTCAACCTTACCTTTAGTTTGTGCTCTGTATGGTTTACATAACATTGGTGTAAAACCATAGGTTTTTGAAAAATCCAAAAACTCTTTATTGAATTTATGCTTTGTAGCGCCATAAGCATTTCTTTGAATAACAACACTTTTTAGATTATCGTAAAGTATACTCTTTGGAACTCCTCCAAAAAACTCAAAAGCCTTTTTATGGCACTCTTCAAATGTCTCATATCTCATATTATCTGTAAAATGTACATATGCATATCTACTGTATCCTAAAATCATTACAAAGGCATAGATTGGACTTTTACCTGTTTTTATTACTGTCCAATCAACTTGTGCCTGAACTCCTGGCATTGTCTCAAATCTAATAACTTTCTCTTCTTTTAGTGGCAAAAATTCTTTATAAATAGCACTCATAAAACTTTGCAATATTCTAATCTTCCCTTTATAACCCTTATTTAATATCTCACGATATATTACAGTTGAAGGAATCCCATGTGGCAATGCATCTGCAATACGCTCTTTTATATACTCTTTAAATGGATCTAGCTTTGATTTATACTCTACTCTTTTTCTTGGCATTAACTCTTTTTCTTTTAATCTTTTGGAAATTGTCCTTCTATCTAACCCTGTCATTCTTGCAATCGCTCTTATACTGTACCCTTGTTTGTGAAGCGTATGTATCATTACAAACTCCTCATATGTAATCATTCATAGCTCCTCCAAATATTTGGAGGAAATCTATCATATTTTTCACTCTATCTTTTACAAGTGGTACATTTTTCTTTTGCGTTTGTGGTGTATTTTAGCATTGCAGGTGACATTTGGTCACCATTTGATATAGTTTCACTCCAAAAATCACCTTTTTTATATAGTTCAAGTGATATAAAAAAAACATATAAAGAAATCAGCAATTCTTTACAAACCTCTGAGTTATGTGGATTGTAAATTTCACTTTCTATATTTTTAAAATCTTCTATTTTTAAATCAAAATTATACTCCCATAACAATGTGGCTTTTTGTTCCTTAATTTGTTTAATAAGTTTATAGCAATTCATAAAATACCTCGTTTTGAATTTTTATAAAATTTAATATAACTCAACTTTGCAAACTTATTAATACTCTTAGAAACTGTCTTATACTCCCCATCAATGAAGATCTCACAATACTCTTCACCATCTTGTACAATTATGATATTTTGACTGGTTGGAAGATAGATTGCTTTTTTCAATACATTTCCTAAATTTAATTTAACTGTAAATACTAATAATAATCAATATTTGATGAATTTAATATTAAATCTATACTTTTAACCACAACTCTATTTTCTACACTATACTTCCCAAAAAACTTTTATTTTTAGAAAGTATAGTATGTTTTTACAAACTTATACCTTCTTAAAGAGTTGAATACAACACTTGTTGACAACCAAAATTCAACTTGCTAAAATCTTTAAAAGACTTTAAAATGTAATAAACAGACAAGTCAGATTGGAGATAATAAGTGAATAAAGCGCAAGGCAAAATAAACAATATTAAAATTTATAATTTTAAAATATTTAGAAATTTAGAAGTAAAAGATTTAAAAAGAGTAAATTTAATAGGTGGGAAAAACAATATTGGTAAAACCGCTTTTTTAGAAGCAATAGAGTTAGTTACACTGCCTAAAAGTATTATTGAAATAGTTTATTGCGTTAATAGAATTCTTACTAGAAGATATAACGATCTTAAAAATATTGAATTTGATTTTTTTTATGATGAAAACAAAGAGTTAAAAATAGATATAAATAGTCATCAAAAACTCTCTATGGAGATTTTCCCACTAAAACAGCAAAACTTTAGATTGCTGATTGATGATCAAGAGATATTGCCAGAACCTTATATGAAAATATGGTTCAATCATCAAGATAGACAGTTGCCAGTTAGTATGTTGACAAAAAATCAAAAAAATATAAACAATTTTATGAGTAAAAATGTAAAGTTTATCCCAAGTAGCTCTTTAAATACACTCTTGATCTCAATTTTATATGGAAATTTGATTGAGTTTGATAAAGAGGAGTTTTTAAATAACTCATTACAACTTTTTGATCAAAATATCAAATCTCTAAAACAAATAGTAAAAGAAAATGAAGTTGTTTTAAAAGTAAAATTAACAGATAGATTGGTTCCACTCTCATCTCTTGGTGAAGGAATAAATCGCTTCATAGCAATACTTTGTGCTATATGGTCTAGTAAAGATGGCTATTTACTGATCGATGAAATAGAAAATGGAATACACTATACTAACTATGAAAAGCTTTGGAAAATAATCTTTGAAGCTTCAAAAGAGGCAAATTGTCAAGTTTTTGCAACTACACACTCAAAAGAGTGTATAGAAGCTTTTAATAAAGTCAATAAAGAAAATGAAGGTGCTTATTTAGAGTTTTATATGAATAAAAAGACCAATAATATTTTAGTTAAAAATAGAGACTATGAGCAGTTAAGTTATTCACTTTCTCATAAAGGAAGGTTTAGAGGTGAATAAACTTATAGTAGAAAGTAAAAATGATAAATTTTTTATAGAAAAATTGATAGAACATTTGAATATTAAAAATATTGAAATAGATGAACCTTTATGCAATATAGATGAATTTGTTTGTTTAGATGGAATATCAAATCTAAAATATAAACTTGAAGATCTGAAGCTTGATTCTGGAGAAATAGATAAATTAGGAATTATTTTAGATGCTGATAAAATAGGAATAGATCAAAGATTAGAACAAGTAAATAATATTTTAGAAGAATTGAATATCAATATTAAGTTTACAAAAAATAATGAGATTAAGTACGATAAATCTAATGATATTGAAATAGCTTGTCACATTTTAAATATAGATGGTTTTGGAGAATTAGAAGATATCCTGTTTCAAATTAAAAACTCAGATTCTGTTTTTGCTGACTGCTTAGAGAGCTGGAAAGAATGCCTTGATAAAAATGACAAAAGTATATCTGAAAAAGATTTCATTAAGTTTTGGATAAGTAATTACATAAGATTTGATACTTGCACTAAAAAAGAGCAAAAACAAGCTAAAAAAAATTGCAATTTTGAAAAAGCTTTGCAAAAAGATATTTGGGATTTTGAACATAAAGTTTTAGATAGCTTAAAAGAATTTTTAAAGATATTTGAATAACTTTTTAACGGGACAAAAAGTCCCGTTTCTAAAATTGCTTAAAAATCCACACTCTCTTTCTTCTTATATATCCAGACAAAAAGAATAGGAATAAATACAAGCGTAAGGAATGTTCCGACCATTAGTCCACCTATTGCTACAGCTCCAAGAGGTGCAAGACGCTCTAAGCCTATCGCCCATCCAAGGGCTACTGGTAGCATACCGGCAGTTGTAGCAAAAGCGGTCATTAAAACCGGTCTTGTTCTGATCTTAATACTTTCAAGCATCGCCTCTTTTGAGCTAAGTCCTCTTTTCATTCCCAACAGTGCAAACTCGATCAACAAGATTGCATTGTTTACAATAATACCGCTAAGAAGAATGAATCCCATCATAGCGGGCATTGATGTGTGGTAATCCATTAGCAGGAGTATCCAGCTTGCTCCAACCAAAGTAAGTGGAATTGAGAAGATAATAAGAAGCGGTGCTCTAAAAGAGTTAAACATAGGAATAAGAACAAAGAAGATTAGCCCTACTCCAAATGCAACTGCTTTTACCATACGCTTTGCAGAGTCTTGAAACTGTGCAATATCACCCGTCTGTGTCAACTCAACACCGTCAGGAAGCTCTATACCTGCATATGCTTTATCGAAATTTTGCATTATATGAGAGATCGAAGCTTTTTCTCTGAAACCATAAACATCAACCGTATATTTTAACCCCTCTCTTGTAATTTGACTAGGCTCTTTAACCTTTACTAAACTGCTGAAAGTTGAGAGTGGTATTTTACCTTTTGGCGTATCTATGAGAATTGTATCTAAAGTCATTAGAGCTTTTTCTCTATCTGCTCCTCTTACTCTAATAAGAGTGTCAACAGCATTATTTACAGCTAAAGATGCGCTAGGTGAGCCTTTAAGATATAGTGCTGTCTGTTTAGCAATATCATCTGCGCTTACTCCATAATATGCACTCTTTTGCTCATCTATCTTAAGTTGATAAACATCTTTTGACAGATCCCAAGTTTTGGCAACATTAACAAGCCCTTGAGTATTTTGCAAAACTTCAAAGAGTCTCTCTGAAGCAGTCTGAAGCTTTTCAAAACTGTCACTGCTAAGCATAACATCAACATTTCCGCGAATACTTGAGAGAGCCGTCGCTCCATAATCAAATACACTAAAATATTTAATATTAGGAATCTGCTGGATCTTCTCTCTTATTTTATGCTCAATATCCCAAATACTCTCTTCTCTTTCAAATCTATTTAGATACGTAGCAGTAATAGAAATAGAGTCTATTCCTCCGGCACTACCAATGCTAAGCACTCCCGCTTCACTTCCAATAGCTGATGATACTCTCTTTACAGCTCCACTATCATAAACAGCTTGGTTAACCTTTTGTAGTACTTCGGCACTCTTTTCTATTGGAAGATTAGGATCCATTGTAATGTTAATCTTCACAATTCCAGTATCCATAGGTGGCATAAGCTCCTGCCCAACTGTTGGCATAACAACACGAGCACTAATAGCAAACAGAATTAATAAGCTGGCAAAATATAAAAATGCGATTCTTTTTCTCTCCATTGCTGCTTTTGCAAGCTGGGCAAAGAAATTTCTGGCACCATTGTTAAAATAGTCCGAAACTTTTGCAAAAACCTCTTCTGCTTTTAAAACCCAAGAACTTTGAATCGCTAAAAACTTCATACTCAAAAGCGGAACAGTAGTGATGGAGATGATGTAAGATGCCGCAAGAGCTATTAAAAGTGTAGAGACCAGTGGTCTAAATACTGTCTGCGGATAATCCCCAACAAACATAATAGGAAAGAGTGCAACCATTGTTGTAATTGTTCCTGAAAGGTCAGCAAACATTATCTCTTTTGTTCCATCCAAAACAGCCTTACCTATTGGTTTGCCAAGCTCTTTGTAGTGGCGTTCAATATTTTCCATTACAACAACAGCATCATCAAGCAGTAGTCCCAATGCCAAAATGATGGCAGTCAAAGTTACAACACTAAACTCTATACCAAAAAGATACATCATTGCCACTGTTGATGCATAGACAAGCGGAATGGTAAAGAGTACCACCAAAACCTGTCTGAATGATGCAAGAAAGAAGAAAGCAACAATTGTTGACATTATGATCGCATCTCGAAGAGACTCAAACATATTTGTAATGCTTTGCTCTATTGTATCTTTTTGTGAATCTGTCACTTCAAAATCAAGCCCTGGGTAGTTTGCTTTTATCTCTTTAAGTTTTGCTTCTACATTTTCTATTGTCTTGATCACATCTGCATCTATTGAACGCTGAACTGAAAGTGCAATAGCAGGTTTTCCGTTACCGTAATACAAAGCACTGTTGTCATAATGACCATAAGAGATATGAGCTATATCTTCCAAACGCACCTTATCTGTAATAGGCAACTTTTTTATCTGCTCTAAACGATCTCTTTTTCCGTTTGATTTTAGTAAAAATCTTCCACGATCAATATCCATAAACCCTATGGCATAATCTCTATCATTTTTAGAGAGCATCCCTAAAACCTGACCCATATTTAGACCAAGTTTGTCAACTGCCTTTTTATCAACCTCTACTAAAATCTCTTTTTTGAATCCTCCAAAAATATCTACATTAGAGACACCCTCTATCTTTAAAAGATCATTTTTGATCTCATTTTCACAAATCTCTCTAACATCAAGCAAAGATGCGACTTTGGAAGAGACCCCGATGGTAATGACTGGAGGCGTAGCAGCAGTAATTTTATGGATCTGCGGCTCTTTAATATCTGGTGGCAATGATGAGCGGATTTTACTAATAGCATTTGCCACATCTGTTGCCGCACTCTCAATATCTTTTTCATAATGAAACTCTGCTCTTATAACACTTACCTCATCTATGGTAGATGAGTAGACTCGACGGATTTTATCTAGTGCATAAAGCTCTTTCTCTATTGGAACTGCAACATTGGAGGCAATATCTTTTGCACTAGCCCCCGGCCAAATGATAACAGTTGCAATCTCTGGTCGATTTGAATCTGGAAAGAGTTTTCTATCAATTGAGTTATAGCCATAAAGACCCAAAAAGAGGAAAAGCCCCAAAAAAGAGATGATGTAGTATGGTCTTTTTAGAAACTTATCTATTAAATTACTCATTATTTACTACCTTAACACTCTTTAAAACAAATAGTCGTGAAAGTTTATCGTTACTTCCCACCGCTACCGGTTCTGTAATCTCACTATCGATTACAGCATAGCTTCCATCACTTGCCAAAACTTTCACCTTTTTAGGAACAAACTCACTTTGGTTATAGACAAAAACATATCGCTCTTTCTCTTTACTACCCACCTTTTCAAGAAGTGCTGTAACAGGAACAGCAGTACCTTTGGCGCTTCTTGTCACTACTTCTACTGAAATATTACTGTTTTCAGGCAGTGCTAATTTGCCTTTTAAATCGACTCTTGCTATACCAAGGGCTTTTTCACTCTCTGGTAAAATTTCGCTAATCTTATCTTCAACTCCATTTACATAGACTTTCATCCCTCTTTTTATACTCTCTTTAACAAGTGGAAACTGAAACTCTACTCTCTTTTTATCTCCCAAAAGCTTCACTATAGGTTTGCCTGGCATTGCCAAATCGCCTATTCTTAAAAAGATTTTTCCTACAGTTCCATCAGTTAAAGCTTTTATAGAGGCATAGCGTAACTGGTTTATTTTAGAATCAAGCTGTGCTTTTAGAGCCTTTAACTCCTCTTGCTTTGCTTCTATGCTATTTTTTGTAGTAATATACTTTGACTCTTTTAACTCCATAGCAACTTTTGACAGATCCAACTTCTCTTTTGCCAAAGCATCAGCCTTGTAAAGTTTCAAATTTCTTTCATAAACAGACTTTGCCTGCAAGAAATCACTCTCAAGAGCTTTTAGAGAGAACTTTAAAGACTCTATTGCACTATTTAACGCTTTTATAGAAGCCTTTTGCGCCTTGACGGCTGACTTTAGCTCTTTGTCATCTATTGAGATTAACAGATCACCCTTTTTTACGCGATCACCCTCCTCTACATATATCTTTTGAATGAAACCGCTTATTTTAGAGGCTATTACAGGATGATCTACCGAGTAGTAACGCCCTATAAAACTTCTTTTTTCTTCAATACTTTTGACTTTGGGCATCGCCGTCTCTACTGTAACAGACTTTGCCACCGGTGTTGGAAGATTTGCCAACTGCTCTTTTTTCTTCTTTAAAACTACAATACCGCCTGCAACCAGTAAAACAACAATTATAAGACCAATTACTTTTTTCATTTTTCACCTACCGTTATATAGTTTAAATATGCTCTTTGCATTGTAAGATCATATGTTGCACCGATCAGATCACTCTCAGCTTTTCTCTTTTTTGAAATTGCTAAAAGCAGATCATACACATCAGATACACCGTTTTGATACTTGATCTTTTCAGTCTCTTCAATTTTAGTTAAAAACTCAAGCTGTTTTTTCAAAGCTTCTATCTTGGCAGTTGCCGTAGCAATACGCTCTTTTGCGTCAACAATGTCACTTTTAAGTTTAAGATAACTTTTTTTAAGTTTATGTTCAGAGATCATATGCGCTATTTTTGCCTTTTGAAACTGCGCATCTCTATTGCCAAAATCATACAGTGGAATGTTAATGCTAACTCCCGCCTGCCACAACTCCTCTTGCTCACCTGAAGCAAAGTTGTCTCCATAATATGCATTAAAAGCAACCTTCGGATAATAAAGTGCTTTTGCTTTTGCAATTCCCTTTTTACTCTTTTGTGTATCTAAAAGTGCTTTTTTATAGATTAAAGAATTTTTAGGATCAACACTGTCACTAACTCTCTCTTCATCATAAATATCTTCAACACTATCTATTTTTTCAATGCCTATGAGAGATGCAAGCTTTGCTTTAAGTATCTTTATAGAGTTATCAATATTTAAAGAGTTATATTTTGCAATCTCCAGTTCAGATGCAACCTTTAAAAGATCCAATTTAGCCTTTTTACCCAACTCATACTCTTGTTCAACTTTTGATTGAAGAGTCTCCAAAGCTTTTTGATATGAAAGTGCCGATACTCTCTCTTTTTTAAGTGTTAAAATTTTAAAGTATATAGATTTGATGTTATAGATCAACTGCTCTTTACTCAAAGCAAAGTCAGTTTTTGAAATCTTTTTAGAAAGCTCTGCTATCTCAATAGATCTAAGATCGGAAAATCCGTTAAAGAGCATAACATCATACTTTAAGCCTAAAGTGCCAATATCTTTGCTTGTTACAATATCAGGCGAAATGGGAGGAACTATTGGAGCTAGTGTTCTTGGTATATTGTAAGTTGTGTAACTGCCAACTACATTAATTGATCCAAGATTTTTAGCCTTTTTAACTCTCTTCTCTTCAATCGATTGGTTGATTTTCTCTTTCTCTATGAGAATCAAAGGACTCTTTTTAAGAGCAGTATCTATTGCTTCATTTAGTGTCATAGCCCAGCTGTTTTGAAAAGCAACAAGAAGAGCTACAGTAACAAGTTTTCTATTCATAAGTTGCTCCCTTAAGTGCAAAAATTATCTTTTTAGAGAGTATCTTTGCCATATCTTTTATGTCAGGTTCCGGCAATACTTTAAAATCTCCTGTTACGTGTTTAGCAACCTTTTGTCTCATTTTTTGCGTTGTTTGATGCATAATAAGAGGAGAGACTATCATCATCTGTACAATCATAGGGTTTTCAGTCTTAAAAACTCTATTATCAACACCTTCATTAATGATAGATGTCAAAACCCCAAGCATTTTTGCCAATTGAACCGTTGCACTTTCTGGTAAATTTTCTCCATTATCTGCAAACTCATGAGTCAAAACAGCAGCAAAACAGCTTCTCTCATTTAAAAACTCTCCAAACGCTTCTATGTATGCCACCAGTTTATCTTCTACATCAGTTTTTAAACTTACAGCTTCTTCAACCCTTTTTGCCAAAGGCTCTAAGTGCTTAAGAAGTACAGCCTCATATAGTGCTGACTTATCTTTAAAATGGTAGTAAATTGCTGGTTTTGTTATTTCTGCTTCAGAAGCTATCTCTTCCAAAGAGGCAGAAGCAAATCCAGCTTTTGAAAAGTGTTTAGAGGCTATCTCTAAAATCACCTCTTTCTTATTGACTCTCAATGATTCTCCTTACTTATCGTTAAGTAAGTATAACGCACTAAGCTTAAATATTTATCAATATAAGTTTTTAAACTAAAAGTAAATCTATATTTGATATTATGATGTATAATACTAATGTATATGGAGCAAAATATGCACAGAACACAAATCTATTTTGAAGAGACCCTTTTTGAAGAGTTGAAAAAACAGGCTAATTTAATGGGTATGTCACTATCAGCTTACATAAGAGAGACTTTAAAAAATGATTTAAAAAATAAAAAGTCAAAGCAAAACAGAGTTAATTTAAAAGAGTTTTCTGGAATGTGGGAAAATAGAGATATTTCACAAGAATCTTTAAGAAAAAAAGCTTGGAAATGATCATATTAGATACTAATGTTTTAATAGAAATATTAAAAGGAAATAACAAAACTGTTAAAAAAGTTGAATCATTTGATGAAATTTTAGCTATATCATCCATCAGTGCAATGGAGCTTTTCTATGGAGTACTAAATAAAAATGAAACTAAACAACTTGAAAAATTTATATCTTTATTTGAGATTATCCATTTAAATGAAACAATTTCTAAAAAAGCTTTAAAATTGATAAATAAGTATGCAAAAAGTCACTCTTTGGATATTCCAGATAGTTTAATAGCAGCCACTACGATAGAAACCAAAAGCAAATTATTTACTTATAATATAAAGGACTTCAGATATATTGATAACTGTAACTTGATTTAAAATTAACTATCTATTAACCAAACTTGGATAATATAACATTTATGAAAAAAGTAGCAGTTGTTATTGGATTAATTACTCTTATTGTCGTCATATTTTTATCATTAGCTGATAAACCTCATCCAAAGATTGTCTTGCTTGGTAACAGTTCTCATCAGCCTGTTGATTTCTTGCCAAAAGCATACCAGTGTAGTGCCTGTAAAATGCCTATTGAAAGCAAAAAGTATTCGGCAGAAGTAGTAGCACCAGATGGTAAAACCTGGTTTTTTGATGATGTAGGATGTTTAGGTGAATGGATTGCAGAACAAAAGTTTAAAGATAAAGCCATCATATGGGTATATACCATAGATACAAAATGCTGGATTGATGGAAGAAAAGCTTGGTACTCTGTCTTTGAAAATACACCTATGGGTTATGGATTTGGAGCTTATGAAAAAAGAGATAACAATATGATTGACTTTAAAACTATGGTTGAGAGAATGGTTAAAGGTGAAAATCTTACAAACCGAGAATATGCAAAAAAACTTTTGGAAATGAAAAATGGAAGCCGTTAATCTCATATCAATAGCAACAATAGCATTTTTGGGAGCATTTGGTCACTGCATCGGAATGTGTGGAGGAATAGTACTCGCTTATACAGGAGCAAAAGTAGATCCAAAATGGCACAGAAGCCACCAAGCTACTGCTCACCTGCTCTACTCTTTAGGACGCATAACAACTTATACAGTTATGGGTGCACTTTTTGGGTATCTTGGCAGTGTAGCTACTTTCAGTGGCTACACAGTAGGTGGACTTTTTCTTTTTGCAGGTTTTGTAATGATCCTAACCGGTCTCTCTATAATGGGTAAAGTAAAATTTTTAACTATCATAGAACACTCTATTATGAAAAGTGAATGGTATCAAAAAAGCTTTAGATCTATAATGGGTAACCAAACACTCTTTAGTTTCTATCTTCTAGGAATGATCAATGGTCTACTTCCTTGCGGTTTTGTCTACTTCTTTGCTGTTACTGCTGCAAGCACAATGAGTCCTTTATGGGGTGCAATAGTAATGCTGATTTTTGGTATCAGTACCATTCCTGCACTCTTTAGTCTTGGCTTTTTTACAGGCTTAATGCAAAAAGGTAAACTGCGTCAAACAATGATAACTATTGCTTCAATTGCTGTAATTATATATGGTCTTTTTATGATTTATGATGCATCTAAGTTTATTAGAAATCCTGAAAGAAGTTTACTGCACTGTTGTGATTAAAAAATATTCAAATAAAAGCCCCAAAAGGGGGCTTGAAAATTAGTGAAGATCAGGTTTTGGAGTTTTGTTAGTACTTGCAGGAAGTTCAGGGTAACGAATATATGGCTTTTTACCTGTTAAGCTCTTAAAGAATGCTTTAATTTTATCAGCCTCTTCATCTGTTATTTTTACACCAAGTTGAGTCTCACCCATTATCTTTATAGCCTCTTTAATATCCCATACTGCTCCATTATGAAAATATGGACGTGTTTGAAGAATATTTCGCAATGTTGGTGTTTTTACCAATCCGTTTTTATCTCCTTTGAAATCGCCTATATTTGCATACTTATATTTACCTACAGCTGGGAATGGCTGCATAGTTCCGCCTAATCCAACTCCATTATGACAACTTACGCACCCTTTGTCTATAAAGATTTTAAGTCCCTCTTTCTCTTTTTTACTTAATGCTTTATCACATCCATTAAGGAACTCATCAAAACGAGATGGTGTTACAAGTGTACGTTCAAAAACAGCTATAACATCTGCAACATCTTTAAATGTTGGTTTAAATTTAGGATCATTGTATGCGTGTTTAAATGCTTTTACATATGCAGGAATTGAGTTTACTACTTTTTCTACATGCTCTTTTGTTGCTGCCATTTCAGGAGCTGCTTGGATAGGTCCTTGTGCCTGATCTTCAAGATCTGGACTTCTTCCATCCCAAAACTGCTTTTGCATAAATACTGCATTATATACTGTTGGAGAGTTCAAGTGGTGTGGATTTTGTGTCCATTTATGACCAGTTGCAGCATCAACTCCATCAACTCCACCTGTTGCCAAATTATGGCAAGAGTTACAACTTATAAGTCCACTTTTACTCAATCTTGGATCAAAAAATAACTTTTTACCCAATTCAACTTTTTCATCTGTTATTGGGTTTTTAGGATTATCTATTAGTTTATAAAGTTCTATCTTATTTTCTGGAATAGCTTTTAGTCCAGTATTTTTTGCTTTTTCCAACAATCCTTCAGATGCAACTGCACTTAAACCAAATATAGTAGCAATACTATACACCGTTAATAATCGTTTCATTCCTACAACTCCTACTCATTTTTTAGAATTATAGCACTAAAAGATAAATTTTTTCCTTAAATAATTTTAGTTATTAAGAAAAATCTTTTAGCTAATAGATCCTTTTATCTGATCAATAAATTCTGTTATATCATCATGCAGAGCTACTAAATCTTCTTCATGTTCTACTTCATCTGCTAATATTTGACTTACTATATCATAAGTAACAATATCTTTTCCCTGTGTCATATTTGCCAATTGACTATAAATACTTATTGCGCACTGTTCTCCTTGTATTGCATCTTCTAAAATTTTAAGAACATCTGGTTCTGTAGGTGCTTTATATCCACATACACTCTTATCAAACCACTCCTTTGGATCGAGAATTGGTGTACCTCCTAGTTGAATAATTCTATCAGCAATAAGTCCGGCATGTCTTAACTCATCTGCTGCATGCTGTGTTAACTCTACAATTGCAGCATCTTTCATTATTCCTTTAATTACTTTACTTTCAATATAGTATTGATAGTAAGCCAACCACTCATCTGCATATGCTTGATTTAATAAACTTATTACTTTATCAATATCTAAGTCTTTAATAATTGATTTGCCTCTTATTGCCATTTAATATCCTTTTTTATTTATTATTCTTATCAGTCATTATTGGACATTCCTCCTTAAAAGAAAATTATTTTCTATAAAAAGCAAATATCTTAATCAAATTATTTGAAAAATAGGTGTATAAACTTTCAAAAATAAAGATTACGATAAAATAATGGAATCAACTATAGGGAGAATTTATGAAGAGTTCAGCTGAATTGTTAAAAGAACATCAATTAAAAGTAACACCTCAAAGACTGAAAATTATTAAAATGCTTGAAGAGTATGGTCATCTAAACGTTGATGAACTATATAATGAAATGTTAAAAGAGTTTCCAAGCGTATCATTAGCTACTATATATAAAAATATAAATCAAATGATTGATAGTGGAATCATACAAGAAGTAAAGCTTCCCCAAACCAAATCGGTTTACGAGCTCATAAAAGAACCTCATTTACATATGATTTGCAATATATGCCTTAATGTAGAAGATATTATAATAGGAACGGACAAAATCATAGAGGAAGCTGAAAAACTGAGCGGATATAAAATAGAAGATAGTTTTATGACACTTAGAGGAATTTGCCCTAGTTGTCAAAACCAAAGTTAATACTTTACCTCTATATAAGACAAGAGTCAGTTTTAATTTAAATAGTTTTAGCAAATCTCAAATCTATACCCAACTCCAATATCTGTAAATATAAATTTTTGATCTTTTTCAAGCTTTTTTCTTAATTCATTGGCTAGTTGTCTTAGAGGGTATGACTCTTTTATCTCATTTTCCCAAACATATGAGCAGATTGATTCAGTTGGGACAGTATGATTAACATTTTGCAGTAAAATAGTAAGGAGTCTTCTCTCTTTTTTTCTTAGTGGAACTATCTCATTATCTATTCTTAACTCTTCATACTCCATATTGTAAATTATATTTTCAGATATTTGAATTATCTCTTCTTTATCACTATTTTTATCTAATAAATTATTTATTCTTATCTCTAACTCTTTTAAATGAAAAGGTTTTTTTATATATTCATTGCAACCGTTATCGAATGCATCTATAAAATTATTGATCTCCAGTGAAGCTGTTATCATAATTATTGATACATTAGTATCTTTTTGTCTTATATATTTTACGATGTCAAGTCCACTTATGTTTGGTATATTGATATCTATAAGATACAAATCAAAATGATTCTCATCAATCAATTCAATTGCATCACTACCATCAAAAGAAGAGATAACTTCATAATTTAAAGATTCAAGGAAGTTTTTGATAGTTGTATTTAACTGTATGTCATCTTCAATTAATAAAACTTTCATACATTTTCCCATCAAGTAATTCATATATTTCATTAATAACTGTTCTATTAGACTCTAGCCACTCTTTAATTTTATCACTACTTATACCAAAATCAAGAATTGTATTAATTTGTGATAACAATATCTCAGTATAAGGATAGCTCTTTATTAAAACAGTTCTATTTTCTAAAATTCTCTCTTCTAGATCCATCAACTCAAGTAGCATACGACATTATAATAATTAAATGTCACATTAATGTAAGATCTTATAAAGAGTTAAAAATATAAATAAAAATATTTTGACCATCTTCATAGAAAACTTTGTAAGATATTTTATATTTTTCACAAATTACTTTAACCATATTTAGCCCTAATCCCAAACCTCTTTTAGACTCATTCTCTCTATAATTTTTTTCAAAAAGTCTATCTTTATTGGCTATAGGTTTTCCATAAGTTTTAAACTCCAACCTCACTTCATTATTTTTTTTAGTCAGGTTTATAGTTATTGGTTTATTAGTAAAGGCATATTTAATGCCATTTGATATGTTATTATCTATTAACCTTTCTAACTCTATTTGATTTATAGTTATAAATATATCTTCTTCTATATTTGCTTCAATCTCTTTATAATTAACCTTTGATATGGTAGAGAAAAATTTAATTCTCTCTTTTAGAATATTTGATATTGAAACTTTAGTAGGTTTGTACTCTATATGGTCATAAGAGATAACATATGCCAAATCTTCATATGAGTTTGTAAGCATATTTATAGATGCATTTATTTGATTGACAAAGTTAGATACTTTATCACTTTTAAGAGTTCTTTGTATCATTTCAGAGTTCATCATTATGTTTGTTAGTGGTGTTCTTATTTGATGTACTGTATCTGCTATGAATCTTTTATTCTCATTTAGTAACTCTTTATTTATCTCTATCTCTTTGTTTAGAGAGTCAAAAAGAGTGTTATACTTTTTTGCAATAATTGATAGTTCATCATTCGATGAAGAGATACTTTTATCATCTATAAGTCTCTTTTTTTCTATATTTTTAGTTATGACATCTATCTTATCTGTAAAACTTCTCTTTATAAATAGAAATACAAAAAACAAAAAAGTTAATAAAATAGAGATAGATAATAAAAAGATATTTGAAAATCTATTTAATGCTTCTATTTGTTCACTTATATCTACATCAACCCTTAAAACCAAATCGATAAATCCTCCAATATTACTCATATCTTCTTTAAAAATTGGAGTATAAACTATTACCTTATTCTCTTTTTGAAACTTAATTGTTCTCTTTTGCAAAATTGCATTTATCACAGGATCGTTAGAGTTACTCTCTATAGGAATTTTTTTTACTTCATTAATAAAATGTTGCTTATTTTCAATATTTTTGCTAAAAGCTGCTTCATGATAAAAGTATTCATTACTATTCTTTGCAATAAAGTATAATCTTATTTTATTTTTTGAATTGCTTTCTGCTGAAATGATCTCAATTCCATTATAAAAAAGATTATTATCAATAAATCCCAACTCTAAATATGTTTTATCATTAAGTTTAGAGTAGGTATATAGCTTATATCTTTTATCTATAAAATCGTTTGATGCAAATTTAGATACATAGATCTCACCATCTTGTGTAGTTTTATCTAAATAATATTTTGCATCAGGGGCGATAGATAAATTAAACCCTAAATCTCTTGGAAATGTAGTTTTAAAAATAGTATAGTTTTTGTCAATCAAATAAATTTGTATATTCAATCCATTTAAATTGAACATATCTTTGAGTTGTTGTTGTACTTTTAAGAGTGGAGTTTCCATATCTTTTTGAAAGATCTTCAATGCGGCTTTATGTATTTGGTAAAAGAGTTTTCTTTTTTGTTCAAACTTTTTATTTGCACTATTGATTGAGCTAAATACCTCTTTTTTATACAGTTGAACTTCATTTTCAACATACTTATCAATATCTTTTTGATACTGATTTTTGTAACTTATATATGTAAATGACAAAAATCCTAACAAAAAAAGCACTAAAATTATTTGTATAAGATATATCTTATGGGTTAGTTTCAAACTTATACCTTTTTTCTTATCAAAAATTATATTTTAAAGTATAAATCAAAGCCGAACAAAAAAGTGATAAATAACTTCAGTAAAAAGTAAAATTTTAGTAAAAATAATTAAAGTTATAGATTTAATAATATATTATGGTAGCATAATTTATTAAAAATTTACTGATTGATGTATTAGACAATTTAATGAAGATATAAGATAGTAAAATTAAGTAGAGATATCACAAACCCCACAGCTTGAAGTTTGTGAAAAGAAGTGGGGGGAATGATTACATCATTCCGCCCATGCCACCCATTCCGCCCATATCTGGCATTGGAGCAGCAGCTGGTTTATCTTCTTTTACTTCACTTACAGTTGCTTCAGTTGTTAGAAGTAGGCTTGCAACTGAAGTAGCATTTTGTAGTGCTACACGCTCAACTTTAACAGGGTCAATGATTCCTGCTTCGATCATATCTACATACTCGCCTGTAGCAGCGTTAAATCCAATATTTTCATTTTCAGCTGATTCAACACTGTTTACAACAACACCGCTATCGAATCCAGCGTTTTCAGCAATTTGCTTCATTGGTGCTTTAATAGCTCTCATAATGATGTCAGCACCGATCGCTTCATCCCCACAAAGATCAAGTTTAACTTTGCTTGCAGCACGAATTAGAGCTGCACCACCACCGATAACGATACCCTCTTCTACAGCTGCTTTAGTTGCAGAAAGTGCGTCATCAACACGATCTTTTTTCTCTTTCATCTCAGTTTCAGTTGCAGCACCAACTTTAATAACTGCAACACCACCGCTTAACTTAGCAAGACGCTCTTGCAATTTCTCTTTATCGTAATCGCTTGTAGTGTTTTCAATCTGAATTTTGATCTCTTTAATGCGTGCTTCAACAGCAGCTTTGTCACCTTTACCATCAACGATTGTTGTATTGTCTTTATCGATTACAACACGAGCTGCTTGTCCAAGATCAGCTACAGTTGCACTCTCTAAAGTTCGTCCAACCTCTTCGCTGATTACAGTACCACCTGTCAATGCTGCAATATCTTGAAGCATTGCTTTACGTCTGTCACCAAATCCTGGAGCTTTAACTGCTGCAATGTTTAGTACACCACGAAGTTTGTTAACAACTAGTGTTGCTAATGCTTCACCTTCAACATCTTCAGCAATGATTAGCAACGGTCGTCCACTTTGCTGAATTCCCTCAAGTACTGGTAAGATATCTTTTAGGTTTGTAATCTTCTTATCAGTCAATAGAATGTATGGATTATCCATTACAGTTTCCATACGTTCACTATCAGTGATGAAATATGGGCTTAGATATCCTCTATCAAACTGCATACCTTCAACAACTTCAAGCTCGTCAACGATACCTTTAGCCTCTTCAACAGTGATAACACCGTCTTTACCAACTTTTTCCATCGCTTCAGCGATCAAGTTACCTATTGTCTCATCAGAGTTTGCAGAAATTGTTGCAACTTGCGCTATCTCTTTTTTATCTTTAACCTCTTTTGCAATCTTTTTCAACTCATCAATGATTGCATTAGCAGCTTTGTCCATACCGCGTTTAACTTCAATTGGGTTAGCACCAGCAGTAATGTTTCGCAAACCTTCTTTAAAGATGCTGTATGCAAGTACTGTTGCAGTAGTTGTACCATCACCAGCTTCATCAGCTGTTTTGCTTGCAACCTCTTTAACAAGTTGAGCGCCCATATTTTCTATAGTATCTTTAAGCTCAATTTCGCGAGCAACACTTACACCGTCTTTAGTAATACTTGGTGCTCCAAAGCTTTTTTGAATAAGTACATTGCGACCTCTTGGTCCCATTGTAACTTTAACAGCATCTGCAAGTTTTTTTACACCCTCGAAAAGTTCGTTTCGAGCTACATCTGAAAAATGGATATCTTTAGCTGCCATATTTCACCTCCTCCTTATTTCATAATTCCGAGAATGTCGTCGCTGTTAAGAATCAACAACTCTTTTCCGTCAACAGTTATTTCAGTTCCGCTATATTTTCCAAATACAACAGTGTCACCTACGCTAATTTGACCTTCCTCTTCAACTTCAGGTCCAATAGCTAGAACTTTTGCTTCTTGAGGCTTCTCTTTAGCATTGTCCGGAATGATAATTCCAGAAGCAGTTTTTTGGGGTTCATCAACACGTTCTACCAGTACTCTGTTCGCGAGTGGTTTGAAACTCATTGACGCTCCTTTCATTTGGTTTTATATTTAGCAATTACTTTTTATAAGTGCCGAAATTTTATCCCATTTTTTTTTCTTTGTCAAGATATTTTTCAAAAATTTTAGTCAAATTAGTTTAAATCCTTTAGTCAACTAGACTAAATAATATAGCATACTATAGACTATTATGTTAACTGCTATAATATTCTGATATAATTTAAATCAAAAATATAAATGAGGTGATTTTATGAACTTTATAAAAACTTTAGTGATTCTTCTTCTTTTAATAATTGCAGCAATATATGGACTACTGTTTACTCCACAAGGAAATTCTTTATTAAAACCTATAATAGAAGATGAAATATCTAAGAAAGTTTCTATTCCGGTAAAACTAGATACTTTTATGCTTAATATAGAAAATTTTAAAATAGTTCTTACAATGAATGACAAATCATATATAGCAGCTAAAGGTTCTTTAAATATTTTGGCTCAAAGTTTGGAAGTTTTTTATGATATAAAGATTGATGAGCTCTCAAATCTAAAAAAACTGATAGGAAAAAAACTTAACGGTTCACTAAATACAAATGGTACTATTAAAGGCGATAGATATATCATTCATATAGATGGAAAAACCAATTTTGCAAACAGCGATACACTTTATCATATAGAACTAAAAGATTACGAACCTCAAAATATTAAAACTACAACAAAACATATGCAGATAGATAGACTGCTATATGCAATTAATCAACCGATTTACACAAATGGAACGGCTGATATTAAAGCTGAAATTAAAAGTCTTGAGCTTGAAAAACTTGATGGCTATGTTATTTCAAAAATAAGTGACAGCACTCTTAATCCAGAACCTTTTAAAAATGAATTCAATATCTCTATACCATCTGATATTACAATAAATGCAGATATAAATACAAAACTAAAAAATACAAAAGCAATTTCAAGTATAAATATTGCATCTACTATAAACAATCTTTCATCTAAAGTTTTCACATATGATCTAAAGAAAAACTCTATTAAAGCAGACTATAGTTTGGAAATACCTAACCTTGATAAACTATACTTCTTTACCAATAAACATTTGCAAGGAGATATTACAATCACAGGCAATGTAAAAAGAGCTGAAGATTTAATGCAATTAACAGGTCACACAGATACACTTGGCGGAGCAGTTGATTTTACATTAAAAAATGAAACACTCAAGGTAAATATTAAAAATATTCAAACTGTAGCACTTACTGATATGCTACTTTACCCACATATTTTTGATTCAAGAGCAAATGCAAAAATAGATTATGATGTAAATAGTAAAAAAGGAACTCTTCACGCTGAGCTATATGACGGACAAATTTTACCAAATGAACTGAGCTTCTTAATAAAACAGTTTACAAACTTTGATATTACAAAAGAAATTTATGAGCATACTGTTTTAGATACAAATATAGATAATAAACTTCTTCACTCAAATCTTCATATGAAAAGCAGATATACTGAAATAAGCACAAAAGATGCAATGATAGACTTAGAAAAAGAGACAATAGATACAAAACTTAATATAAATATCAAAAAGAGCATAATACCTGTATTATTGACTGGTTCATTAACCAAACCATCAATAAAAATAGAGAGCGATGAATTAATCAAAAAAAGAGCTATAAAAGAGATAGAAAAAAAACTACCAGAAGAGATTAAAAACTCTCCTCTAAAAAATTTGATAAAAAATCTCTTCTAACCCTTGACATCATTTACATTTTTGGCTAAAATACCGCTCCAGAAAGACAAGGAATGGCTGGGTAGCTCAGCTGGCTAGAGCGCTGGTCTCATAAGCCGGAGGTCGGGAGTTCAAGTCTCCCCCCCGCCACCATTTATTAACTCTTTACTCCCCCTAATCTACTTATATTCAGCAAGTATCTTAAAGTAAAACAAAATTTTTCAATAGCTTTTAAATTGGCATATTTTATTAGAAATTTCTCATTGAAAAGTTTCTCCTTTTCTTCTTTTTCCCACTGAGAAGAGTATCTAAAATTGAATTGGCGAAAGTAAAAATGCAGAAAAAAGAAGGAGGGAGAAAAGAGCTTCCAAGACTTATTGTCTATTTAAAAAACGTGTTCCTCCATTGTGTATGCCGTATATGAGATATGAGTAGGCATCTGAAAGATTAAAACCACTTGCTAAAAACATCTCTTTATTGCGCTTAATTAAAAAATCTGCTGCTTTTAACTTTGTTACAATGCCACCAGTTGCAAAAGAGCCATTAGGTGTACATTCAGCCTGAAGATCCTCTTTTGGTATTTCATGGACTACTTTCAATGGTTTTGCATCTTTGTGTTTATGCGGATCTTTATCATAATAACTATCTATATCTGACAAGATCACAAGAAGTTCTGCATCAAAATAGTAAGCTACGTGTGCTGAAAGCTGATCGTTGTCACCAAAAACCAGCTCTTCTGTAGCTGTTACATCATTTTCATTGATAATAGGCACAACACCTTGTTCAAGCAGCTTTTCTACAGCACACTTTGCATGGTAGGTTCGTTTTCTAGAATCAAAGTCATCTGCAGTTAAAAGTATTTGAGCTACTATGGTATTATGTTTTTCAAACTTTTTTTGATACATTGCTACTAATTTAGGCTGACCTATAGAAGCAAGTGCCTGCTTATTTGAAACAATTTTTTTATCAAGCTTGCACATAGTATACCCAGCGGCAACAGCCCCTGAACTTACAAGAATAACTTCAGTACCCTTCTCTTTAATCTTAGCTATAAGATCAACTAAAGCAGCCATTCTCTCTTTAGCTACACGGTTTTGCTCTGTTAAAACTGCACTACCGACTTTAATAACAATTCTGCGCATCAACTATTTTCCTATTATATCTGCTAATGCAAAAATAAGTGGTTGAATATTCACTTTTGAAACTGAAGATATCGGCATTACAAAAAGAGGATTTACCTTTTCGTCGCTCATATAGCCTAAATAGTTCTCATCTGCACTATACTTATTTAACCCATTATTTGGCTGTAATTTAAGTGCATCAAGAAGCTCTTTCATCTTCTCATTTGCTTCTTCAACTGTTATAGCATCAATTCTGGTCAAGGCAATAGCATAAGGGCGTTTAGCTAACTCTTCACTATAACGTTCTAGTTCATTTTGTAATGCTTCAAACTGTTGAGATACTTCACGATAGTTTGCTGCATCTATCATAAATAGAAGTGTTTTAGTACGCTCTATATGCTTTAAAAATTCAATTCCTAACCCTCTCCCATCGCTTGCTCCTTCAATAATACCAGGAATATCTGCCATTACAAATGATCTGTAATCATCTATTGCAACAACACCAAGCTTAGGAGTTAATGTAGTAAACTCATAGTTCGCTACTTCAGGATGAGCATTTGAAATTGTTGAAATGAGTGTAGACTTACCTACATTTGGAAAACCTACAAGACCTACATCGGCTATAAGTTTTAGCTCAAGTCTTACTTCACGTTCTTGACCTGGTTTTCCAGGCTGAGCATATGTTGGACGCTGATTGGTAGATGATTTGAAGTGAACATTTCCCAAACCACCTTTGCCTCCTTCAAGAAACTTAACTTTCTGACCATCTTCTGTAAGGTCTAAAAGAAGTTCACCTGTCTCTTTATCAATTACTTGTGTTCCTGGTGGAACTTTAACATAAAGAGACTCTCCTGTTTTTCCTGCACACTTTCTTGGCATACCTGGACGACCATTTTTCGCTTTTAAGTGTGTTTTACCCTTAAAATGAGAAAGTGTGTCTGTATTTTTGTCTACAACGAACCACACATCACCGCCACGACCGCCATCTCCACCATCTGGACCGCCTTTATTTACAAACTTTTCACGTCGAAACGATGAACACCCTTGACCGCCTTTTCCAGAGCTGAGCTTCAGTTCTACACTGTCTACAAACATATTATTGTTGCCTTAAAATTTTTTGATATAAAATATCAGATTTTTGTTAATTTGTCAAAGAGAATTAGAAGAAAAACGGCACTCTGAAAGTGCCGTTAAATTAAGTAGATTATGCAGGATAGACAGAAACTTTTTTGCGATGTTTATCTTTTCGCTCATACTTTACAACACCATCAATAAGTGCGTAAAGAGTATGATCTTTTCCCATTCCTACGTTGTTACCAGGATGAATTTTTGTACCACGTTGTCGGTAAATGATATTTCCTGCAACAACAGTTTGTCCGCCTATTTTTTTAACACCTAACCTACGACCCGCTGAATCACGGTTATTCTGGGTTGAGCCTTGACCTTTCTTGTGAGCCATAATTTTCTCCTTGCTTTATAAATCGGTAACCTAATCTTTTAGATCTGCTTACGCGATTTTTGTAATACGTACGCGAGTAAAATCTCGGCGGAAGCCGCGCTTAAGCTTGCTATCTTTACGACGTCGTTTTTTATAGATAATAATCTTTCTTTCACGACCTTCGTTTATAACTTCCGCTTCGACAACAGCGCCGTCAACATATGGAGTACCGATCTTAAGATCTCCATCATTGTCAACAGCCAATACTTCTTTAATCTCGATTTTGGCTTTTGGCTCAAGGCCCATGTAATCAAGGCAAAGAATATCGCCTTCACTGACCTTGTATTGCTTACCGCCATGCTTGATAATTGCTGTCATGCCGTGTCCTTTTATATTCGTCAAACGATTTTAGTGGCGAATTATACCTAGAATATATTTAAGATTAGTTTAATAGGTTTGTTTTTTTCAACCTGGAATTGGTGCTTCTACTAAAGCGATACACTCTATCTCTACCAATGCATTCTTTGGCAATGTTTTAACAGCTACTGTACTTCGTGCAGGTTTATGACCGTCAAACCACTTTTCATAAATAGCATTTACTGTTGCAAAATCATCCATATTGGCTAAAAAGATAGTTGTTTTTACAACATTTTGCAAACAGCTTCCTGCTGCTTCAAGAACTGCTTGCAGATTCTTCATAACCTGTTCAGTCTGTAACTCTATATTATCTTGAACCATTACACCACTTGGAGTAAGTGCAATTTGACCTGATGTAAATATAAAATCACCTACTTTCATTGCTTGTGAATATGGTCCAATTGCCTGAGGTGCATTATCTGTTTGAATTATTTTCATCAATTTATCTCCTTTTTTAATTTCGGTAACCTAAGTTTTTGGATGCGAGTATGCATACCAAAAACTTGCAAAAATCTAAGAGAGTGAAGCAGTTCACTCTCTTTTAACGCTATTTGCCCTTTTTAAATTTTTTTATTGCCATTACTAAATCACTCATATAGTCATTTGGTTCCCAATAGCCTACAGAAGGCTGCATTATCATCTTCTCATTTGGGGTTAAAAAAAATGTTGTAGGAACCATAGAGGATCTAATAAAATCAGGATAGTCTCCTTCTCCTCTATAAACTATCACAGGTACAAAAAATTTGTTGACATAATCAACAACTTTTGGATTTTGCAGTGTTCTATTCTCAAGTTTTCTACACCATCTGCAAGTATGAGAAACTAAAATTACAAGCATCGGTTTACCACTTTTTTTTGCTTCCTCTTTTGCCGCATTATAATTTGGCTGCCAATTAACCTCTGCCATAAGAAATGAAACCAGTGCAAAAACTGTAAAAACTATTCTCTTCATGTTTATCCTTCCATAAAATTAAAAGTTTTTTATAACTTCATCAAAGACTACTTTGAGAGCTTCTACCTCTTTTGACGTTGTTCTCTCATTTGGTGCATGTATAGTATCGTTTATAACTCCAAACTCAACAACATCAACACCAAATTCAGCTAAAAATCTAGCATCACTTGTACCACCAGCTGTAGAATACTTCGTATCTACACCTGTTATATTTTTTATTGCAGAGGTAATATCTTTTACAATTTTAGAGTTTTTGTCTGTCATAAATGGCTTAGCAGACTGACTCAAAGTCAATGTATAATTCATATCTTTGAAATATTTATCAACAAAGCTTTCTATATCCTCTTTTGAAGTTTTTGTATTGTTACGTACATTGAACATCATTTTAAGTTTACCAGGAGTTACATTTGTTACTTCCATACCCGCACGTATATCTGTTATGACAAATTTACTAGGAGCAAAAAACTCATCACCTGTATCAAGATTAACTCCTGCTATATGAGGCAATACTTGAGCTACTTTATGAATAGGATTCAAAGCTTTTTCAGGGTATGCAGCGTGTCCTTGTTTACCTATTTTTTCAATTACGCCGTTTATTGAACCTCTACGGCCTATTTTAATGGCATCTCCAAAAACCTCTTCACAGGTAGGTTCTGCAACTATTGCAAAATCAGGCAAGAAGTCTCTCTCTTTTAGGAACTTCAAAACCTCTATTGTCCCATATTTAGCATCACCCTCTTCATCACTTGTTAAAAGCAAAGAGAGAGTACCATTAAATATTTTCGCATCTTTACAGGCCTGTACAAAAGCAGCTACACCGCTCTTCATATCTTGAGCACCGCGAGCATAAATATAGCCATTTTCACACTTTGGAACAAATGGATTACTCTCCCACCCATCTCCAGGCGGAACAACATCTATATGACCGGCAAAACAGAGGTGCGGTCCATCTCCAAACTTTTTATATAAAAAAAGATTTTTTACATTTACTTTGTTAACCCACTCAGCTTCAAAGTCATCCAGATAATCTCTGATAAAAGTCAATGCACCTTCATCATTAGGTGTTACTGACGGGTAAGACAAAAGCTTTATAAAAAGTTCAATAGTATCTAGTCTTTGCACAAATAAACCTCTTAATGTTCAGGATTTTCATAAAAAATGTAAGGTGTAAAATTGCTTATTTCAAAATAGAGCTTTTTTTCACCATCATCTACTTTATAGTTAAAGTTTTTATCTATATAGCCATAACCATAACGATATTGGCGTGGTGTACCATCATCTGTACCCTTTGCAGTAGAAAGCTTATCTATTTTTATAAAACGCATTACCAGCTTTTCACCTTCATAAATATCTAAAACTCCATTTGTTCCAGTCCAATTTTGCATAGCACGCCCGATCTTATTTTGTGTCTCTTGAGTACACCCACTTAAGAGTAACATAACAGCAAAAAAACCTATAATAAACTTGTGCTTCATTCAGCACCTCATTTTTTATGTACATTATACCACGCTTCAAATTCATCTGTCGGTAATGGTTTAGAATAGATGTATCCTTGAATAAAATCACAACCATTATCTTTTAACCAATCAATTTGCTCTTGCTTTTCTACTCCTTCAGCTACTGTTTGCGCTTGTAGTTGTGTAGCCATATGAATTATAAATCTAACTATTTCAGCATTTCTTTCATCAATAAGGATTCTATCTATAAAGCTTTTATCAATCTTTAAAATATCAAAGTTAATCTGAGAAATTTCATGTAATGATGAATGAGCAACACCAAAATCATCAATCTCAATAGCAATACCAATTGATCTTGCATAATCAATAAAATCACGTACAACATCTGTCTTTTCAACCGTTGTTCTTTCAGTTATTTCAAGTGCAATAATATCACTGTTCAATCCATTTTTTAAAAGCATCTCTTGAAGATTAGGAAAAAATTCCGGATCTTCTATATCTGCAGCTGATATATTAACAGCAACACGTACATTAACACCTTTACTACGCCAAATTTTCTGCTGTAATAGAACTTTTTTTATAATGATTCTTGTAATTTGAGTAATAAGACCCAAATCTTCTGCTACTGAAATCATTAAATCTGGTCGAATAGGTTTGCCATCTTGATCATTTAGACGAATAAGTGCTTCACACTGCGTTACTTTGCCACTTGAAGAGTTGACAATTGGCTGATAATAGAGTTCAAAACTCTCTTCATTGATTGCTTTATGAATAGTTGATTCAAGCATTAAACGTGTACGTGACACTTCTTGCATCCAAGGTTCAAATTTAGTTATTGATCTACTGCTATTTCCAAAGTTCAATGCACTCATTCCAAGCTCATGTAGCGTTGTAGGGTCACTACAGTCTTCTGGTGTAGCAGCAATTCCTATGCGTAAAAAAATTGGAATTGAATGATTTTCATAAACTACACCTTCAGCTAACCGTTTTTGTATACGTTTAGCTATACCTTCCATACATTTTTTGTCAGCATTAATAACAAGTAGTGCAAATTTATCACCACCTAAATGATATAGTTTATCTTTTTTAGCTACACAAGACTTTATTACAGTAGCAGTTCTACATAATATTGAATTCCCTACGCTATACCCAAAATTAAGATTTACAGTAGAAAAATCTCGTATATTTATTACAGCTATTGCAGCTGGCTGTTTTAACGTTAATAATCTAGATTTTAAAGCATTTATATTAAGAATACCACATAAAGAGTCGTGATAACTAAGATATTTTAATCTTTCACGACTATTTAAATCACTAAGAGCAAAACCAATATTTCTACCAAGTGTTGTAAGCAATGGTATGAGTGTTTCATCAAACCAACCAGGTAAATCTGCATATATATTTAATGTCAGAATTTTATTCTTATCTGAATCTATATTAATTGCAGCTGAAGAGAAAAATTTTCTTTTAATCATCTCTTCACGCCAAGGTTTAATATTTTCATTTGTTCTTGTATCAGTATTTAAACTTATATCTCTTTTTTTAGATGCTACTTCTCCTGTTGGTCCCAAACTTGTTAATAATTCTTGATTAAGTGTAATAGTAATATCACTTGCATATGTCTCATCGTATGGATAAGAGTATAATGGAACTATTTTATCTTGCTCCAAATCTGCTTTTCCTATCCAAGCATAACAACAAAAACCGCTATCAACCAATACTTTACATATATATTTAAATAGTAAACTTTCACTTTTAGCTCTAAGCATACCCTCATTTGCTTTTGCCAAAGCATTATGTGCAAATTGCCAGATTTTTTCGCGAGTTGAGTCTCTCCAAAAACCAGCTAACTCTTTTACGCCATTATTATTTTCTAGTATTACTATTTGCTCATTTATCCAAATATATGTTCCATCTTTTCTGAGAATTCTATATTGACTTTGAAACTTTTCATTTTTTATAAACTTCTCTTTTCGTTTATTAATACACTCTTTATCATCTGGATGTACATGCTGATACCACCAATTTTGCTGTGATTTTACTTCTTCTGGTGTAAAACCTGTCAACTCTTCTATAGCATTTGAAATATAATAAAACTTTTCTCCTTCTTTAGTAATAGTAACATGATAAGCAACTACAGGCAGGTACCTCTGTAACAATGTAAGCTCAAATTCAGCCCACCTCAACTCTGTCATATCAATAAATGTTATTATTCCAGCAGGTTTACCATTGTATTCAATTGTATCTGAAACAGCAAATACATGTAATGTCTGTCCATTTACATATAATTCAGTATTATATGACTTTCTACCTTCTATGCCTTTAATACGATTTTTCATTAAAAGATACAGCTGTTTTTTTGTCTTCTCATCTATATGTTTTGCTAAAAAATCAACCGGCTTAACTTTATGCATACTTTTTATATCTAACGAAAGATGTTCCAATGCATACTGGTTTGCATAAACTATATTAGGCTGATAAATAACTACACCAGCAGGAATATGATCAAGAATCCAGTCAAGCATATTTTTTTGTTGACGAAGCTCATAAGCAGCAGAACTGACTGCATCTGCAAGATCTTGAAGTTCAGGTTCACTGAAATTTGGCAAATCAAGTTTATTATTTTCAGGTAAATTATAAACTTCTTGACTTAATTGTCTTAACTTATTACCAATTGGTTTAATGATAATAAAATATATGACACTGAAAAAAAGAACAGTAAGTACAAATATATTTACTATATCAGGAAGTAATGTATAGTTTCCCTCCCATATTTCAAAAAGCAAAGTTCCTAAAATCAGAAGAATTGAATAGATTAATATAAACTTCTTTGAAATACTCATACATACTGCCTTAACTCGTTTACTAAAAGAACGTTTATAGAGTTATTATAAAGTTTATAGTATTAAATAAAGATTACATAAAAAATAAATATACTGTTTTACTTCGCTATAAATTTTGATAAAATAAATTTTTAAATAAAAGGACGGTAATGCATAGCTTTCTTTCAATAAAATCAAACTTTAATTATTTTATTTCACAACCGCATCAGCCATTTTTTCTTATGGGTATTTTTTGGGCTGTTGTAAATATGTTAATTTTTTTTCTTGGTTATAAAGGTATAATTTCTCTTCAATATAACATAACTTCTTTTCATGTATATTCAATAATTTTTATAGTATTCAGTCACTTTTTCCTTGGCTTTTTACTAACAACTTTTCCAAGATTTTGTATGACTCAACCAATACCACAAGCCGTTTATACAAAAATATTTATACTTTATGAGGTTGGTTCACTGCTATTTGTAAGTGGTTCACTAATATCTTTACTGCTAACTATATTTGGTATATTCATAATAATTTTAGGTCATATATTATCTATTATAAAATTTAGAAACATCTATTTAGTTGGTAACTCACCAGATAAAACTGATTCATTTTGGCTGCTAGTAGCCAATACCGCAGGAGTTATTTCTCATATACTATTTTTTCTAGGGATGATCCTTTATAACATTAATTCTGTAATTCAAAATTTAACTATTGGAATTGGGGTTTATCTGTACTTAATATTTTTAACATTTGTTGTTGCCCAAAGGATGATTCCATTTTTTAGTCATGTCACTGTAAATAAAACTAAAAACTTTATTCTTATAGTATTTTTGCTTCTTATAGTTAAAACTTTTACATTTTCATTTGAACTCAAACTTCTTGATATTATAATTACACTAATACTTGCAATATTTTTAACAAGAGAATTTTTACGATGGAAGCTTCCAATCTTTACTTCACCTGCAATCTTATGGGTTTTACATTTAGGACTTTTTTGGCTTCCAGCAGGTCTGTTTATAGATGCCATAAGCACCTTAGCAGAATTTTGGTTAGAAACATCATTTATGTTTGCAGGAATGCATTTAATTACTATAGGTTTTATAACTACTATTCTCATAGGATTTGGAACACGTGTAACATTAGGTCATTCAGGGCAAGTTCCACATGCAGATAAAATATCTATAACTCTATTTTGGCTAACAGAAGTAGTTGTTTTAGTACGTTTTTTTTACTCTTTAGGAATGGGTTTAGGATTAAATCTATTCTGGCTTTTTGATATAGCAGCAGTATTGTGGATAATTCTATTTACTTCTTGGGGAATAAAATTTGGACCAACACTATATAAAGGAAAATAGATTTTTCTGCACTCAAATTCAATATTATCTAGAAACTTTTTTGTAAATTATTATTCACCCTAAAATAAATAATTGTAATGTTAAAAATGACATGCACAATTAAAACACAAAAAAATTATATATTATAAATCAGATTATCTAAAAGAGGAAAGGTTTATTAGGGAATTATAATGAATAAAGAGAACTTTTATAAAGTATCATATGAATCACAAATAGAAAAAACATCATTAACAATATGGGCTAATCAAAAGCCAAATCCTCTAAAATTATCACAGACAATTCCTAAAAATCTATCTTGTGTAGAGATTAATAATGTACCTGGTGCTTTTCATATACATAATCTCTTTTCTCTTGAAGAGTGCCAAAACTTTATAGATTTAGCTGAAAATTTGGGATACCAACGAGAGTCAGAAGTTTCTGAATCAAAAGAAATTTGTAAAAGTGATAATCTTACATGGATCATTGACAATGATACTGAACGTATAATATGGAATCGATGTAAAGACCTTATAGAAAATATGAAATACCTATTTGAAAATCGTAAACCATTAGGATTAAATGCAAAATTTCGCTTTTGTCGTTACAATAAAGGTGATTATTTAAAGTTTCATACAGATAGTGCTTGCCCTGGAAGACGTGTAATAAATAAATATTTAATTGCTAATGCGTATCCTGATAGATATAGTGAAATGACATTTTTAATCTTTTTGAATGAAGATTATGAAGGTGGTGCAACACGTTTTCTTGTTGATAAAACAACATTAACTCAGAAAGAAAGTGATGTATGTTCTATAATAGAAGTAGATATTCATACACCAGCTGGTTCTGTACTCTGTTTTCCACATGGATTTCATCCCCTCCACTGGATCTATAGTTTTGAACCGGTTTTGAGAGGAAGAAAATATATTATTCGCACGGATGTTTTATTTAAACTTGATTAGAATAAATATAATCAGAGGATATATTTTATCCCTCTGATAATCCAGCCTCTTCTTGATACTTTTGCATCAATCCTCTAATTTCATTTATATATGCAGGTATAACACCTTCTCCTTGACTCCAATTGACTTGAACATCTGGTCCGTAAGGTGCACCCATTTCCTCTATTTTTTCCATATATTCATCAATTGAATCACACACTACACTCATACCTGTATCAGTATTAGTTAACTCTATATACCAACCTCCAAGAGGTTTTGCCTTTATTACAGATTCAAATACCATTTTTTCTCCTCCTATAATACATTTATAACTTCTCATCACTCAAAAGAGGATGAAAAAGTTATAAAAGTTGTGTTAGCATAAAGACAGTTGTGTTAGCTGCTTTTTGCAATTCACAGTCAATGGCACAAATTAAAGATCTGTTTGTCCTTGTCAGAAGATGACCCAACAAAGCCTATCTAATTTGGGCTAGCTAACTCACCTATGAAACGCTATTGGAGAGCTTATGTTCTACCGTTCTATAGAGTTAGGAGGCTGTGAGCACAACCCAAATATCAAGCAATCAAGAAGGAGTTATGTTTTATGTACTATGTTGGCATAGATATTGCA
>NZ_FOXB01000020.1 GCF_900115615.1 Hydrogenimonas thermophila
AAATTTTATTCAATTATAAGATCAAGCATACTCTTTCTTTAAATATCTGAAATAGTCTAAAAACCCACAAAACATTTTGCTTAACTCTCTTTCATCGTAGTTTTTATAAACCTCTACATATCTTTTAAAATCTTGATATATTCTCTTTCTTAACTCTACAAGTTTTGAATGATTTAAATTTAAACTCTCTATTGTATAGTCAATATTATCATCTAAACTTGCTAAAACTCCATCTTCATAAACAACCTTTTCTAAATCTATCTCAACTGGTGAAATGAGTCTTTTGAAATCATCTTTTTTTAATTTTGCTTTTAAATCTTTATATCTTGCACAATGTTCATCACTGTTACAGGATAAAAAAAGATTTTCATAATCAAATGTTAAATCAGGAAAAAAGTCTCTTTTTTTAAAATGATCAATATGAAACTCTTTTAATTTTCTCTCACAATAGGCACAAAGGGATAACTGCTCTTTATCTAATCTCTCTTTTATATCTTCTTTTATATCAATTTCAATATCTTCCCATCTTTTTGCTTTAGTATTAATTATAAATTTTTCTTTTTTAACTCTTAACATTAAGTGCCTTTGCTCTAGCTCTTAAAAATCCAAGTTCTACTTCATCATTTAAATTTTTTTCTAAATAATCAAAAAGCTCTTTAAATTCACTATTTATCTCTTTTTTTGCAATTAGTTTTTTTAATCTTAATATCTTCTCTTCAACCTCTTTATCTCTTATACCACTTCCCATAACTTCAAGCAAAACTAAATTAATATCTTTTCCAAAAGAGTCAATTTTTTTAGCAACTATTTTATCATTCTCTTTTGCAAAGATAAAAAGAGAGTCATTTGGTGTGGAGGCTATTATATGAGGTGAATGGGTTGCCAAAATAATCTGATTATTATAACTTTTTGCTAAATTTTTATATATTTTTACAATATCTTCTTGCCAACTTGGATGAAGTGAAATCTCTGGCTCATCTATTAAAATAATACTATCTTTAATATTTGCTACAAAAAAATAGAAAACCTTTTTTAAAAGCTCTTTCTCTCCTGTTGAAAGATTATCTATTGCTACCTCTTCATTAAATCTATTTAAAAAATAGATATTTTCATTTTCATCAAGCCCTTTAAAATCTAAACTAAATTCAATACTATCGAAAACATTATTTAAGAATTTATTAAATTCTTTATATGCCTCTTTGGGAGGAATCTCCTCTTTAAAAATTTTTGATTTTATATATTTTACTATCTCTTGTTTTAAATCAATTATGTTAAACTCTTCTGCTTTTTGATAGAATATTTTTTCATTTGCTATATTATTTTTATCAAACTCTATTTTAAATTTTTTATTAAACTCTCTTTTTTTACTATCTCCATATTGATATATTATCTCTAAAAGTGTAGTTTTACCACTTCCATTAACCCCAGCTAAAACAATTAAATCTAAAATATTTCCATCTTTATCCAAAAAATCGATCTCAAAATCTTTTAAAATTTTATAGTTTTTAATCTCTATACTTTTTATTTTCATCCTATTTTCCCGATTTTCTTCTATTGCACTCTTTACACAACATATGATGATTGTTCTCTATTCTCTTTACTTTTGTCAACTATTTAGAGTTTTGTCAAATTAGACTCTCTCTACTTTTACCTTAACTTCCTGATAACAGGCACTTTTTCCCATAAGACTCATAATATGAGGAGTTAAACGGTTAACACTAGGTGTTCCTGCATAGATCAGCACTGAATCTGCTCTTACATCATCACATACTTTGACAGGTAGCTCTATCTCACCATGTTCTGAACTTACTTTGACTACTTCACCATCTTTAAATCCTAGTTCAGAATTGATAAAAATATGAGTTTCACGTCTGAACTGACTATTTAAAGAGTGTGGACTTTTAGGTGTTAAAAGCCAAAGCCCTTCCTCTTCATCATCAAAATCATCTTCATACTCTTCAAGAAACTCAAAATTTCCACTATCAGTCTGAAACTCATCTTCATAAGGATACTTCTCATAGGCTGGTGATTTTAAAAGGTCTCCATCTTCAATGCACTGTTTAAGCATATAATCTATATACCATTTTTCATCTTCCAGCCCTTTACAACCAAGTGCATCAAAAAGATATTTCGTTAACTCATACTCACTGATTCCAAACTCAGCCTCTTTGATTTTTGGCATTGGTTGAACATATGGATGACCGTAACTTAACCTTAAATCCTCTTTTTCTAAAAAGTCACAAGCTGGTATAACAATTCGTGCTTTTTTGGTTGTTTCATTTTCATAAAGACCAAAGTAGATGAGATTTTCAACTCTGCTTATCTCCTCTTCTACTTTGTTAAGTCCAGGCATTTGAGCCAATGGATTTGCTCCTTGAACCAAAACAGTTTTAAATCTTCCAAAAGGAGCAATAGGTTTAGCAACTCTTTTAGGTGAATAGTTAATAGGATTTTTAAAACCTGCCATTGAATCACCAAGAAAACTTACGCCACATCCAGGCTTTCCAAAAGCTCCAATAACAGCAGCCAAACCATCAATAGCTTGAAGAACCTGATCACCAATACTATATTTTTGTACACCTGCTCCTACAAGAAAGACACACTTTTTATTTTGCATTTGATAAAGCAAATCGCCCAAATCATCAAGTGATATGTCACATTTTTCCAAAGATGTACGAACACGGAAGGTACGTAAAAAGTCATAATACCACTCTGCATCTTCACAACGCTCTTTTAAAAACTCCTTATCCTCCATATCTTCCATAAACATAAAACGTGAAAGAAGAACTGCAAGATAAAAATCACTTCTTGGACGAATTTGAAGAAAAAGATCTGCCTCTCTTGCTATCTTTGTTTTAACAGGATCTATAACAATTAAAGTCTTATCCTTAATCAGATTCATCATATGAGGATCTGTAACAGATATATTTCGACCCCATACAATAACAGCTTCTGCTTCTTTTATAGCTTCAGGAGGAAGAACAAGTGATACACCTCTTCCAGCCTCTATGCCTGCTTGCCCTGCTCCATCACAAAGTGATCCTTCAGTAGTCCACCCTCCGTATGCTGCCACAAAGTGTTCAGTAATATTTTGCATAAAACTTACATTACCACTGCCTCTGTATAGAAGAAAATCTTCTCCTGCATCTTTTATGGCGTGAGCAGCTGCTTCAAGAGCTTCTTGCATAGAAACTTCTTTTCCATCAACCCTTGGAACTTTTATTCTCTCTACCTCTTTGATATGACGATAAAGATGAGAACATAAAGCACCTTGAGTAAATGGATGCCCCTCTTTTCCTGTCATTTTCAAACTTTCACGATCAACCACTACTGCACAAGCGTCATAACAATCAAGTGGACATGCTGTTGTTTTCATTTTATCTCTACCTTTAGAAGTTTTGAAAAAAGATTATCTGGATTATCTATGATTATCTCTGCCCTATATGCAGAGATATGAGTCTCATCTGCTACACGAATAAGCTTATTGACTTTATAGTCTGTTTGTTTATTATTAATATAAACTTTTCTTTTAGATAAATCTTTAGCCTCATCTGAATCAATGTATAAAGTCAATCTTCCTTTTGAAAGATCCATTGCTTTTAGAAGTATGCTACCTGGATTTACATAATCACCTTTCTTGACTTCTACTTTATAGATGTATAGATTTTTAGCCTTTATCGCTTTTTTTTCTATAATATCTTTTAATCTTACTAATTGATACTCTGTATCTGTAATCTGCTTATTTAAATTTGCAATATTTTGTTTAAAGTTTAATACTTGATTTTTTGATGCAATCATCGTAGTATATATACGATCTTTTTCTGTTTTGGACTTTGTTTTAAGATCTTTTATTCTATTGTAATAATCAAAGTCTCTTTTAAAAACTGCTTCACTGTTTTTTAGCATCTCTTTAGTCAGTTCTAGTGACTCTTTCAAAACTGTTAGTGTTCGTTGTAGTGCTTTATACTGAGCCTTATCTACCTTATCATCAATCTGTACAATTAAATTTTCACTGCCAAGTTTTCCCTCTTGACTCTCATCTGCTTTAACTACTTGACCTGAAACTGCAGATTTTATAATATACGTTTCAAATGGTTCAAGTTTTGCATAGTGAACCTGTGCAACTAAAAGCATCGGTAAAAAAAGAAAAAGTATATTTCTCATTATCACCCATTTTTTTGTTTGATTTTACAATGAATCACTTAAGAGTGCGCTTTGGAAGGAAGATAAATCTAATTTTCAAATTAGTTTAAGTTTATAAAGTGTCTTTCTGCAATAGTTAGATATATTTTAGAAACAAAGGAGTAGATCATGAAACGAACAGTATGGTTAGTTACATTTTTACTTACATTTTTCATACAAACAGCATATGCAGAGTCAAAAGAGGTTCTAAATATAAAAATTTATGAAACAATTAAAATGTTTGACAAAGAGGTCAAAGGTGGTACAGAATTTCTAAATAGAGCTAAAGGATACCTTGTATTTCCAAGTGTCTATAAAGCTGGTTTTGGAATAGGAGGAGAATATGGAGAGGGTGGGCTTATTGTCAATAATAAAATTATAGATTACTACAGAACAGTTACAGCCTCTATAGGTTTTCAGATAGGTGCTCAAAAAAAATCTATAATAATAGTTTTTCTAACACAAAGAGCACTAGATGAATTCCGAAACAGTGATGGTTGGAAAGTTGGAGTAGATGGCTCTGTAGCAATTGTAAAATGGGGAGTTGGAGAAGAGATAAACTCAATTGAATTCAATAAACCAATAATAGGTTTTATATTTGGTAATAAAGGCTTAATGTACAATTTGACACTAGAAGGTTCAAAAATTACAAAGATAAAAAAATAAAATTATCTTTGAAAACTGGTTTCACACTTAGTGCAAAACCAGTTTGGTGCATCTATGCTTCTGCTATAACCACCAATTTTTAGTTCACCTTTTTTCTCTTTAGCAAGAAGCTCTTCAGTAATTTCAAGATTGTAACAGATAGGAATTATATATTTGTTGGTTCTGCATAATTTACATCTAGGACGGAAAGGAGTACGTCTTGTATCTTTCCTTGAAGGAATGTCGTATAAATCTTTCATCACATTCACAAATTTTATTAAAATTTATTAGGTACGGCTGTAAGCCGGGTTATGTCTTGGATGCTTATTTATCTACTCTTCATGTTACCATGAAGCTCTAGCGAAGAGCGAAAATGTGAAGCTTATACCATGCTCTTCTTGCTGCGGGTTGGGTTTACATAGCCGCCAAGATTGCTCAAGGCGCTGGTGGGCTCTTACCCCACCGTTTCACCCTTACCTCTTACGAGGCGGTTTGCTTTCTGTTGCACTATCCCTCACCTTACGGTGGCCGTCCGTTAGACGGAACCCTGCTTCACTGCAGCCCGGACTTTCCTCTTAGCTAAACCAAGCAAGCATCCGCCGTACCTTATGTTCGAATTTTATCAAATAATATTAAAAAAGGAAAGGTATTGGATCAAATTATAGATCCAATACCTAAAGTAGAATATATGAAGAAAATTACAATCCTAGTTTCTCTTTTTGTTCAAGTGCATATTTTTTACCAAGCTCATATGCCTTTAGGTTAGCTTCATGAACTTTTTTTGGAACTTTACTAAGCATTGTCTCAATTAGAGTCTCTTCAGGAATTGCATCCATAAACGTGTTGGCAATAGCTAATGCAACAACACTTTGGGTAATAACATTTCCAACCTCTTCTTTTGCAATTGTAATAATAGGAATTTCAACTATCTTCCATTTTTTACGATCTTCTTCAGTTGGGTAAACAAGGTTTGGATCAATAACAATGATTCCACCTTCAGAAACACCATCTTTAAATAGCTGATAACTTTTATCAGCAACTGATAGCATGAAGTCGATTTGTCCATCAATAGCATAAGGATAGAAAATCTCTTTGTCATCAAGCTGGATATCAACAACAGTTGGTCCACCACGTACTTGAGAGGTATATGTTGCTGTTTTGACACCATAACCACCCATTTTGATTTTGGCCGCTGCAAAAATCTCACCGGCAAGAAGGACTCCTTGTCCTCCAACACCGGTAAAGCGCATTACTATTCTGCTCATGAACAACCCCTTAAATTACTTTCTTGAAATCGGCCTGCGTAAATTTATCACGCTTACCTTGATAAACCTCTTTAAGCTTACCGTACATCTCACAATACTCTTCTGCATCTGTATCTTGCTTCAAGATACCAGTTGGAAGAATATTAACTTTCTCTTCTTCTGGAAGAGCATCGTATTTCTTCTTAGGCAATGTAATGCTATCGATCCAATCAAGGTTTTCCATAGCAGATGCCATTTTATTTTTTCTACCTAGGTTAATATGGCAGTTAGAAAGAAGTTCTACGTAAGCAAAACCCTTATGTTGCAATGCTGCTGCGATAACTTTTTCCATCTTTTTAGGCTCAGAAACTTTCTCACGTGCAACAAAAGAGGCACCAGCTGCTTCAGCAAGTTTACATCCATCGAATGTTGGATCGATGTTACCTTGTTTCATAGTAACAGACCAAGCACCACGAGGAGTTGTTGGTGAAGTTTGAGAATTAGTCAAACCATAAATAAAGTTATTGATAACAATCATAGTAATATCAATATTTCGTCTACAACCGTGGATTGTATGATTACCACCAATTGCCAAAGCATCACCGTCACCAGCAACACAGATAACATGCTTATCTGGATTTGCCAATTTAATACCTGTTGCATATGCAACTGTACGTCCATGTGTAGTATGGACTGTATTGAAGTCAACATATGAACTAAATCGTCCAGAACATCCAATACCTGAAACTACACATACATCATCTTTACTAATTCCAAGTTTGTCGATGGCTCTAATAAAAGATTTTAAAATAACACCATCTCCACACCCCCAACACCAAAGTGTTGGCATCTTTTCTAATCTTAAATAGTTATCATAATTAAATGCCATATTAAAGCTCCTTTACTTTATCAATGATATCTTGAGGTGAGAACGGTCGACCGTTAACCTTAATAAGTTTAGCTATATCTTTTCGACCAGTCGCACGTTGAATCTCTTCAAGGTACTGTCCCATATTTAATTCAACACTCAAGATTTTATCAAATTTTTGTCCAAGTTCATACAATCGTTTTTCTGGACTTGGCCAAAGTGTAATTGGTCTAAACAATCCTACTTTAATTCCCTCATCACGTAAACGATTGATAGCTTCTTTAGCTGCAAGTGAAACAGAACCGTATGCAACAATTAGAATATCTGCATCATCAATCATATACTCTTCATTGTATTCAAGCTCATCAACATGCTCATCTACTTTTCTAAATAGTCTATCAATTAGTTTACGACAAGTCTCAATCTCTTCAGTTGGAAATCCCATTGCATCATGATGCAATCCAGTAAAGTGGTAGCGGTATCCTTTAAACATTGGATTCAATACTGCTGGCTCATCTTGCGCAACACCATACGGTTTATACTCTTCAGCAGGACCATCAAATGTTTTTCGAGTTTTAATATTTGCTTTAACTTCTTCAAGATCTGGTAGAACAGCTTTTCCATGCATGTGCCCAATTGTCTCATCAAGAAGAACAATTACAGGTTGCATAAATCTATCAGCAATATTGAATGCTCGTACTACTTCTGTATAGCACTCTTCAAGGTTACCAGCACATAGAGTAATAGATTTATAGTCACCATGTGAAGGGTTTTTTGCCTGAGAAACATCACCCTGTGAAACACGAGTTGGAAGACCGGTAGATGGACCACCACGCATAACGTCAACAACAACCAAAGGAACTTCTGCCATTTGAGCCAAACCAAGGTTTTCAGCTTTAAGAGAGATTCCAGGACCTGAAGTAGCTGTCATTGATCGAACACCACTCATAGCAGCACCAATAGCAGCACAAATACCACCAATCTCATCTTCCATCTGAATACAAGCACCACCAACCTTTGGCAAAAGGTCAGAAATTGTGTGCATTACTTCACTTGATGGTGTAATTGGATATCCACCAAAAAACATACATCCTGCATCAACAGCAGCAATTGCTGCCAAATCATTACCACTAGAAATTATTTCTCTTGCCATACTTACTCCTTATGCGCTAAGCGTCATATATTTATTATTTTTGATCGCTTCTGCCCGCTCTTTTGCAGCATCAGTCAATTTAGCAAATTTATACTCTTTTCTGTCAGCTACAAAAATTGCAAAATCTGGACAAGCTAATTCACAATCATTACATCCAATGCAAAGTTCTGGTGCTTCGACAGTAATCATAGCTCCAAGTACTGAATGTGGCTCATATCGCATTGCTAAAACGCCAGCAGGGCAAGCATCTACGCAAATATCACATGCTTTACAACGACTTTCGTCAGTCCAGACCGGAGTATTTTCCGGTGCTTTCATAATACTCATCACTTCTCCTTAGTTGGATTTAATTTACCTATTGCGCATGAGACAAAGCTTTTTCCCTTCATCACTGCACTTTCTACATTCGATATTTCATCGTCGATAAGAGGATAACCCAGCTTTCTTAATGTTGTAATAAAAATCTCTTCATCTGAAAGGTTATTCAGTTCAACTGTTACCTTTCGTGGCACTACTTCTAAATCGACTTCCACACTGTTACCAAAATGCTCAGAGAGAGCCTTTTTAATTGTGTTGGCACACCCTTCGCATCTTATATTGGCAACTTCATAAGTTTTTTTCATAACTTATTTACCCATAACCTCTTTAACAGCTTTTCCAATATCTGCAGGAGAAACAACAACTTTTACACCTGCAGCTTCAAGTGCAGCCATCTTTTCTGCAGCTGTTCCGCTACCACCTGAAATAATTGCACCAGCATGTCCCATTCTCTTACCTTTTGGAGCTGTTTGACCTGCAATAAATGCAACTACTGGCTTAGTAATATTCTCTTTAATGAATTCAGCAGCCTGAATTTCAAGGTCTCCACCAATTTCACCAATCATAACGATTGCTTCAGTTTCAGGGTCAGCTTCAAACATTGGAAGAAGTTGTTTGTAAGATAGTCCAATAATAGGGTCTCCACCAATTCCTACAGCAGTTGTAATACCAAGACCCTCTTTAACAACCTGATTTGATGCTTCATATGTCAATGTACCAGATTTAGAAATAAGACCGACTGGACCTTTTTTAAAGATAAATCCAGGCATAATACCAATTTTACACTCTTCTGCAGTAATGATTCCCGGACAGTTTGGTCCAATGGTACTCATACCTTTTTTTGTTGCATATGCTTTTGCATACATCATATCTTTAACAGGAGCACCTTCAGTAATAATTACAGCAAGCTCAATACCTGCATCAGCAGCTTCCATAACAGCGTCAGAAACAAATGCTGGTGGAACAAAAATCATAGATACAGTTGCACCTGTTGCATCAACAGCCTCTTTAACTGTATTAAATACAGGCTGACCTAAATGCTCTTGACCACCTTTACCTGGAGTTACACCACCAACAATTTTTGTACCGTACTCCATACACTGAGAAGCATGAAATGTACCCTCTTTACCGGTAAATCCCTGGACGATTACTTTTGTATCTTTGTTTACCAAAATACTCATTGTTTATCTCCTTTTACTTCGCAGCTTCAACAGCTTTTTTAGCACCGTCAGCAAGATCTTCTGCTGCAATGATATTTTTAATACCTGCACTCTTTAGAATTTCAGCCGCTTCTTCAGCATTTGTTCCATCAAGACGAACAATTACAGGAACATTGACATCAGTCAATTTAGTTGCTTCAAGAATACCATTAGCAACTCTGTCACAACGTACAATTCCACCAAAAATATTTACAAATATAGCTTTTACATTTGGATCTTTTAGAATAATTTCAAAGCCTTTTGCAACTGTTTCAGGATTAGCTCCACCACCCACGTCAAGGAAGTTTGCAGGTTCACCACCTTCATGCTTGATGATATCCATAGTTGCCATAGCAAGACCAGCACCGTTAACCATACAACCAACATTACCATCAAGTTTAATATAGCTTAAACCATGCTGTTTAGCCTCTACTTCTGTTGGCTCTTCTTCACTAAGATCTCGCATCTCAACAATATCAGGATGACGACCAAGTGCATTGTCATCAAATCCCATCTTAGCATCAAGTGCAAGGAATTTTCCATCACCTGTTTTGATAAGAGGGTTAATCTCAATCATTTCGGCATCTTTATCCATATAAACTTTATAAAGAGCCTGTGCAAACTTAATGAATGGTCCAATCTCCTCTTTTGCAAGTCCAAGACCAAATGCAAGTTTACGTCCGTGGAATCCTTGGAATCCAATTGCAGGGTCAATTTGAACTTTTACAATTTTTTCAGGAGTTTTTGCTGCTACTTCTTCAATCTCCATACCGCCTTCTGTAGAAGCCATCATAACAGGCATTTCAGATGCACGGTCAAGAACCATACCAAGATAAAACTCTGCTTTAATATCAGCACCCTCTTCTATGTAAACTTTTTGAACAAGTTTACCTTCTGGACCTGTTTGATGAGTAACAAGAGTCATACCAAGAATTTCATTAGCCCAGTGACGAACTTCATCTAAAGATTTTGCAAGTTTAACACCGCCGCCTAAGCCTCGTCCACCTGCGTGGATTTGTGCTTTAACAACCCAAAGATCTCCTCCAAGATTTTTTGCAGCTTCAACTGCTTCATCAACACTAAATGCTACTTGTCCACGAGGAACAGGAACACCGTACTGACGAAATATCTCTTTTGCTTGATATTCATGAATATTCATCTTTCATCCCTTTCTATAAGATTAGTCTTTTACTTCATACTTTTTACGACCCTCTTCATAAAGGTCATTACCATAAGCATCATTGATTACTGTAACAGGAAAATTTTCAACCTTAAGCATTCTAACTGCTTCTGGTCCAAGCTCTTCATAAGCAATTACTTTGGCTTCTTTAATCAATTTACCAAGCAGTGCACCTGCACCACCTGTTGCACCAAAGTAGACTGCTTTATGCTCTTTACAAGCATCTTTTACATCCTGATTTCTCTTACCTTTACCTATCATGCCTTTTAAGCCATGCTTGATAAGTGTAGGTGAGTAACTATCCATTCGATAACTTGTTGTTGGTCCTGCACTCCCTATAGGATCACCTGGCTTTGGAGGAGTTGGACCAACAAAATATATAACAGCTCCATCTAAAGGAAAAGGTAACTCTTGTTTGTTTTCAATTAAATCAACCAAACGTTTATGTGCTGCATCTCTAGCTGTAAAGATTGTTCCTGAAAGATATACTATATCTCCAGCTTTAAGATTTAAAATATCTTCATCTGTAAGTGGTGTTGTTAAATAGTGTACTTGACTCATAGAGATTCCTTAAAGTGTTATATGACTATGTCTGCTACTGTGGCACTGTACATTGACGCTAACAGGCAAGCTAGCAATATGACAAGGATTTTTCTCTACATGAACAGCAAGTACTGTTTGTGTTCCACCCATACCCATAGCACCAATTCCAAGTTTGTTGAGTTCATGAAGTAACTCTTTTTCAAACTCAGCTACTTCTGGATCTGAATGTGGCTTGCCTGCTTCTCTAAAGAGTGCATATTTACTTGAAATAGCAGCCTTTTCAAATGTTCCACCAATGCCTACACCAACAATAATTGGAGGACAAGGGTTTGGTCCTGCTTCAGATATAACACTTTTAACAAACTCTATGACACCCTCTTTACCTTGTGCTGGTGCCAATACACGAGCTCGGCTGACATTTTCACTTCCACCGCCTTTTGCTGCATACTCAATCTCAATCTTGTCACCCTCTACAAGATCGATATGTATAATTGCTGGCAGGTTGTAGCCTATCTTCTCTTTTAAATTTTCTCTTGTAAAACAGTCACATGTAGATGCACGAAGATACCCTTCAATATAACCCTTTTCTGTACCTTCGTTAATAGCATCTTTAAGCAGTCCGCCAGTTATCTTTACATCCTGTCCTACTTTAACAAAGTATACTGCCAAACCAGTATCTTGACAAAGCGGTCGTTTCTCACTGCGTGCTATATCTGCATTTTCAAGAAGTTGTTCCAAAACTTTTTTTGCAACTGGACTTGCCTCTTTTTCATGAGCTTCTTTTAATTTATTAAGAGCATCTTCAGGAAGATTTGTTGCTGTATGAATCACAAGATTCTTTACAGCATTTACAATATCTTCATACGCAATTTCTCTCATTTACAATCCTCAAAAAAATTATTTTCATTAAGTGTATCTATGAGTTTTCGTACAGATTCTACAGATTTTTTAAACATTTTACGTTCACATGCATTAAGTGAAACATTAATGATGTCTTCAGCTCCATTTGCTCCAATACTTACAGGAACACCGCTTACAACATCACTGTAACCATACTCACCATCCAAATATACAGCACAAGGATAGATTTGCTTAGTATCTTTCAAGATAGCCTCTACCATTATAGTTGTAGATTTTGCAGGAGCATAATATGCGGAACCTGTCTTAAGATAACTTACAATCTCTGCACCACCATGTTTTGTTCTTTCAACTATTTCATCTATCTCTTCATCTGTAAGCAAGTCATTTAATGGTACACCTGCAACAGTAGAGTATCTTGGAAGAGGAACCATGTCATCTCCATGTCCACCCATAACAGATGCACGAATCTGACCAGTACCGTAACCAAGTTTTTCTTGAATAAAATATGCCATACGAGAGCTGTCTAAAATTCCAGCCATTCCAAGAATTCTATTTCTTTCAAAACCACTCTCTCTTAGTGCTACATATGTCATAGCATCTAAAGGGTTTGAAACCATAATAATAATTGCATTTGGAGAGTAAGTTTTTATATCTCTTACAACTTCGCGAGTGATTTGAGCATTTTTTAAAAGAAGGTCATCTCTACTCATACCAGGTAAACGAGGACTTCCTGCAGTTACAACAACAACATCACAATCTTTAAGTTGTTCAGGCTCTTCAGCTACTGAAACAATAGTATGGCTTCTAGCAGCTGCAGCTGCCTGACTCATATCTAATGCTTTACCTTTAGCAATATCAATTTTGTTATCTCGAAGTATGATTTCATGGCAAGAACCATTCATTGCAAGAATAAAAGCAACTGTAGAACCAACATTTCCAGCTCCAACTATTCCGACTCGTTTTCCTTTTCCCATGGGCAATCCTTTAGTAGTAAATTTTTAAGCCTGCCTAATTCGGGGAGACTATAGAAGGTATTTGTTAGTATAAAACAAATTGAAAGATAAACGAATAAAACTTCACCTCTGCGAAATTTTACTCACCTATCCTGTGTAGCTTCCCCACACCTTTTGGTGCGGGAAAGATAAATTATGCGATTGATTCGATAATTTTGTTGAGAGTTTCGCTTGGGCGCATTGCCTTTTCAGCTTTTTCATCATCTGGCATAAAGTATCCACCAATATCAGATGGTTTACCTTCAACAGCAAGAAGTTCATCAAGAATTTTTTGTTCATTCTCTTTAAGAGCTTTAGCAACAGAAGCAAACTTCTCTGCCAACTCTTTATCATCACTATTAGCAAGTGCATCTGCCCAGTATAGTGCAAGATAGAAGTGACTTGCTTTGTTATCAGGCTCACCACACTTTCTACCTGGTGCTTTGTTGTTATCAAGGTAAGCTTCGTTAGCTTTATCTAATGCTTCACAAAGTGCTTTAACCTTGTTGTCATTTGTTTTATTGAAAATCATTCTTAGGCTTTCAGCCAATGCAAGGAATTCTCCAAGGCTATCCCATCGTAGGTGGCTCTCTTTCAAGAACTGCTCAACATGCTTAGGAGCTGATCCACCTGCACCTGTTTCAAACAATCCACCACCAGCAAGAAGTGGAACAATACTCATCATTTTCGCACTTGTTCCAAGCTCTAAAATTGGGAATAAGTCTGTTAGGTAGTCACGAAGAACGTTACCAGTAACAGAGATTGTATTTAGACCTGCTCGGCTTCGTTTAACAGTATACTTCATTGCAAGTTCAGGTGCCATAATATGGTACTCAATTGGCTCTTTTTCAAGATGCTCTGGCAAGTACTCTAAAACTTTTTTGATAAGGTTTGAATCATGCGCTCTGTTTGAATCAAGCCAGAATACAATAGGATCACCAGTAAGTTTACCACGCTCATGTGCCAATCGAACCCAGTCTTTAACCGCAATATCTTTTGCTTTATAAAGTCTCCAGATGTCACCTTTTTCAACTTTATGGCTCATCAAGACGTTACCATCTTGATCTTTAACTTCCATAACACCATCTTCAGCACAGCGGAAAGTGAATGGATGGCTTCCATACTCTTCAGCTTTTTTCGCCATAAGACCAACGTTGCTAACGTGACCCATAGTTGCAACATCAAACTGACCATTCTCTTTACAATCTTCTAGCATTGCACTATACATTCTTGCATAACTTCTATCAGGAATAACAGCTACACACTCTTGAAGCTCACCATCTTTGTTCCACATTTTTCCGCCTTCACGGATAACTGGAGGCATAGAAGCATCAATAATGATGTCATTAGAGAAGTGTAGGTTTGTAATACCTTTATCGCTGTCAACCATTGCGATGTTTGGCTCACCTTTTTCAACAACAGCTTTTAAAGCAGCTTCAATCTCATCTTTTTTATCTGACTTTTCGATCTTTTTAAGAAGGTCACCGATTCCAAGATCTGGATTTACACCAAGTTTTTCGAACTCATCAGCATATTTTTCAAATACATCTTTGAAGAAAACGCTAACAGCATGACCAAAGATAATTGGGTCACTAACTTTCATCATAGTAGCTTTCAAGTGTACAGACCAAAGAAGTCCCTTCTCTTTTGCATCCTCAATAGTTTTTGCTAAGAATGCTCTTAAAGCTTTAGCTGACATGAAAGTAGATGAAACAAGCTCTTTATCTTCAACTTCCAAAGTTTTTAGGCATTTACCATTTAGTTCGATGCTAAGTGTTGCATCTTTATCCATAATAACAGACTGCTCATTTTCATAGAAGTCACCACCATCCATGTAAGCAACATATGCTTTACAATCTGGTGAGAATGGCTTCAATCTATGAGGATTTTTCTGAGCAAATTTTTTAACTGCAGCTGCTGCACGTCGGTCACTGTTACCCTCACGAAGAACTGGGTTAACTGCAGAACCAAGACAAGTAGCATATTTTGCAGCAATCTCTTTCTCTTCATCAGTTTGAGGATCTTCTGGAAAATCAGGAAGATCAAACCCTTTTTTCTGAAGCTCTTCAATAGTAGCTTTAAGCTGAGGAATAGAAGCTGAAATGTTTGGTAATTTAATAATATTTGCTTCTGGTTTTTTTACAAGTTCACCAAGAGCTGCAAGGTTATCAGGAATACGCTGATCTTCACGTAGTCTCTCAGGGAACTGAGAAATAACACGTCCAGCAAGAGATATATCACACTGCTCAATATCAACGCCAGCTGTCTTCAAGAAGTTTTTAACAATTGGAAAGAGCGAATAAGTAGCTAAAGCCGGTGCCTCATCGATCTTCGTCCAGATAATCTTTTGTTCTGCCATTAGGTTCTCCTATTTATGGTTTATATTTGATGTGTAAATAATATCAGTTAAAGAATTAGTTTTTTACTAAACTTCTTCTAAGCTCATATATAAAACGCAAATGTGTTTCATTTGTTAACACTTTTTAGAGCTTTCAGATGCGATTTGTAACTCTTTGTAAATATATGTCTGCCATTTTTACCTTTTACAAAGTATAAATAATTAACATTTGCAGGTTTAATTGCCGCTTTTAGTGCATATAATGAAACACTTCCTACAGGAGTTGGAGGCAATCCTTTATATTTGTACGTATTAAAATGTGACTTGTCACTCTTTATTCTTCTTTTTGTAACCTTTATATGCGAATATTTCCCATAATTTAGTGTTCCATCCATCTGCAGACGCATATGTTTTCTTAGTCGATTATATATAACTGCTGATATTATTGGCATTTCATCTTTGTTTGCTGCCTCTTTTTGTATGATTGATGCAATCGTTACATAACGAAACCATTTAGTCTCATTGTATACTCCAAAAATCTTTTTAGCCAAACGTTTATGACGTTCTATTGATTTAGAAATTAGATAATTCATAAGATGCTCTTCACTTATACCCATTGGAATGTAGTAAGTATCAGGCCAAATCACTCCATCCATATATGGTGCATATTTTTTATAAGCAACAAAGAGTTTTCTTTTATCCAAACCTAACTTTTTTGCAAGCTGGGAGATAAATAGTTCAGATGTTTCACCAGGAACTAGTGTTACTTTTACTATTGCTGCTTTTGCATGAGTAATTTTATAAAGCAAATCTGCTTTTGTTAATCTGGTTGTTCCAATTTCAATCCAACCTTGCTGCGGATATCCAAAAAATCTCAAAAGATACTTGTCAAGTAGATTTAAATCTATGCCGTTTTTATGCAAATATGATATAATCGCCGTCTGCGAGCCAGATGGAAGAAATAGCACAAGACTGGTTTTTACAGGTTGGGTTAGATAAAAACAGAGTGATAAAATGATAACAACTACAACAAAGATACTCCATTCAACTATTCTCAAGATATTTTTGCTCATCTCTTTTCTTTTTATTTTAATAATTTTTTTACTTGCCAAAGGTATTGAAATTTCAGAAATTAATTTACCAGGATTTAAAATTCAGCAATTCTACATTAAACTAGATAAAAAGCTGATCATCTCTATAAAAAGTGTAAAAATTAAAGCTAAAAAAGAGTCAAGCAAAACAGTAAATGAAGTTAACAATATTGTAAAAGTTATCCAATACTTGCCACACTATTTTCAAAAGGTAAATGTAGAGAATCTTCAAGTAGGGCAAAAAAATATAAATTTACTGTATGACAATAATATATTTCATATTGATACAGATATTCTACATCTCTCATCAACCCTATCATATAATCCTAAATTAAAAGTAATTTCTGTAAATATTAAGGAGTTATATTTAAATGATTCTCAAATAAATTTAAATGGTCAATTTAACTATTTAATAATGAAAAAAAAATGGACTGGTAAAGGAGTTTACAAAACTTTTAAAATAAATGGAAGTTTTTTAGTAACCTATGAAAATGAAACTATAAATTTTAAACTAAACTCAAATGAAACCTCTTCAATAAAAGAGTTAATAGATTATATTGCACCTCCTGAACCGATCAAGGTATGGATTTACCCAAAAATTCCTGCAAAAAGATATAAATTACATTATCTGACTGGTAGCATAAAACTAAAAAAAGATGGTTCAATAGAATTTGATCCACAAAAACTAAAAGCTTTTGCAACAGCTTATAATGCGAATATACATTTTAACAGTAATGTTCCTCCGGTATCTACAAAACAGATAGATATTACATTAAAAAATAATACTCTCTCTTTTAAACTATACGATCCAATATATGAAGGAAAAAAATTAAATGGTAGTTATGTACAAATAAGGAATTTAACAAACAGCAAAGCTGAATTAGATGCACATATTGTAGTGAATGACAAAATAGACAATTCTATAAAAACTATTTTGTCAGCTTACGATATACATCTGCCTTTTGTACAAACTGAAGGTTTAACAGATGCAACAGTAGATTTTACAGTAAAATTAGTAACCGGTGAAGTAATAAAATATGAAGGAGACTATAAGTCAAAACAGGCAACATTACTCTTTGATGATACAATTAAGTTACCTGTAAAAAATTTACATGTAATTTCTAAAGACTCTAAGATTATAATAAAACCCTGCAAAATAAGCTTTATCCCACATATTGATGCAACAATAAATGGCTCAATAGATCTTTATAATAAAAAAGGTGAATTTATTTCTCAAATAAAAAGATTACAATACAGCTATAACTCTATACCTCTAATCAAAATAATAGATCAAAAACTTCCAATTAAAATGAATTTCAACGATAGAGTAACTTTTGAAGCACCTGAATTAAACTTGATTTTTTCCTATAAGTCTGGTGGAAGCATCAAAGTAGTTTCTAAAGATATAAAGCCAATAGTTCCATATTTAAAAGGACCACTTTTACCAATAAAAGGTGGAAAAATAGAAATAGTTTATTCATTGCAAAAATTAGAAGCAGACGGCTTTATAAACTACTCTAATAACTTTTTAACATACAACAATCAGCCAATAGAAAAGTTTTCTTTTCAAGTAAAAAGAGACAAACTGCAAACTACTGCAGCACTAAATAGTAATATTTTTATTACATTACAAAAAAATAGAACCTTTATAAATACAATAGGTGTAGATATTTATATAGATAATTTATTAAAAACAATAGAGCCATATACTCAAAAGGTTAGTAATAAAACTAAAACAACTAAACAAATTTTTCATATAAAAGGTAAAAACAGTATTTTATATTATAAAAATATAGAGCTTCCCTGCTCTTCCTATAGTGCAATATTAAAAACTAATCCATTAAATATTAAATTTATTTCTCAACATAACGACGGAGAGATTAGAGGGATTATTGAAAAGAGTTATATAAATATAACCGGCAAACAGATTCCAGATTATGTAATACGTAAAATTACTACTTTAGACTATATTTATGGTGGACTTTTTGACTTTAATGCAATTGGTGATATTAATAATTTCAAAGGTACTATATTAGTACATAATAGTTTATGGGCAAAAAATGCTTTTTATAACAATGTATTAGCAATGCTAAATACTATACCTGCAGTTTTAACACTAAAAAATCCTGGATTTAGTAATAAAGGATTTAAAATAAAAGAAGGTGCTATTCAATACCACTATCAAGACAATATACTATATTTTGACAATATTTTAATGAATGGAGATAGTGCCCAAATAACAGGTAGAGGAAAGATCAACTTTAAATCTGAAACTATACTGATGTTAATGCAGATTCACTTTTTAGAAAATCTTACTAATATACTAAATAAAATTCCTATAGCCGGATATTTAATCTTTGGCGATGACGGAACTATGGCTGTTACACTAAACATTAACGGTTATTTAGAAAATCCAAAAGTAACTACTGAAACAGTAAAAGATGTAGTACAAGTGCCTCTCAATATTTTAGAGAGAACACTTAAACTACCGTTTAAACTATTTGAATAAATATAAATTTTTTATTCGTTTCTTAAAACTTTCAATGCATCAATTTGAGAAGCTTTCTTGGCTGGATAGAGTGAAGAGAGAAGTGTAATAACAAATGCACCAACTATAATGCTTATAAAATCTTTTAAGTCAAGATCTAGTGGTAATCGGCTGGTACCATAAACATCTTCAGGCAAAGATATAATATCAAAATGCTTTAAAATCTCCATACCACTTAAACCTAAAAGTGTACCAATAAATACACCACCGACACCTATTATGAGTCCTAGTCTGAAAAATATATGCAAAATCTCTTTTTTTGATGCACCAAGTGAGAGCAGAAGTGCAACTTCACTTCTACGATTCATAACAGTCATTAAAAGAGAACTCACAATATTCAAAGATGCTATAAGAATAATAAGCATTAAAACAATGAAGAGTGCTCGTTTCTCCATCTGCATTGCTGCAAAAAAGTTACCATTTTGCTGCCACCACCCAATAATACCAACTGTTGATGGAAGCTCTGATTTTATAAGTTCAATATCACGCATAGGTTTTTTAGAATCTATATGAATACCGTCATACTCTCCAGGCTTGCGCTTGAAAATCTTTTCAAAACTTTTAAAAGATGTGTAGTAGTAACTCTCATCATATGCATTAAGCCCTGATCTAAAAATACCATCAACTTTAAAACGTTTAGAAAGAGGCATTAAAGATAGACCGGCAGGCTCCATCTTTGAAAACAAAAACATAATTTTATCTCCAATGCCAATACCAAGCTCATCTGCCAATGGTCTTCCTATAATAACGCCATACTTTCCAAAAGGCTTAGTATAAGCTTTTGCAAAAACCTCATTTACCTCTTTCTCACGCTCAGGGTCTATACCAAAAAAGAGTCCTCCTTTAAGAGTTCCTCCCTTTCTAACAAGTGCTTGACTCTGCATATATGGACTGAATTTAAGATCTAAAAATTTATTTTCAAGAGACTCTAGCAATTCATTGTCTATGGCACCACGAACTTTTGGGTAAATTGTCAAAGGATAGTTCATAACAAATAGACGTTTTTCAAACTCTTTTTCCATTCCATTCATTATTGCCATAGCGATAATCAGTACCATTACACCAATAGCAATACCAAAAAATGCAAGGATAGCAGATAAGAAGATAAAGGGGTGTTCACGGTCAAAGCGCAAATAACGCTTGACCATTGTATTTACAAATTTACTGTTCATGCGTTGTTTGCAAGAACTCCACGTTTTGGTCCGCTTTTACCACAACACTGCTTATATTTTTTTCCACTACCGCAAGGGCAAGGATCATTTCTTGCAGGTTTCTTTTTCTTTATAGGAGCTTGTTCAGGCTCTTTATTTGTAGAGAAGTTTTCTAGTTCAGACTCCATTTGCTCTCTCATCTTTTCGATAGCAGCCTGCTCTTTTTCAATCTCCTCTTCATTTTTAAAGCGAACCAGATATAGAGTTTTAAGAGTCTCTCGTTTAATAGATTCAACAAGTTCAGTAAATAGGTTATAACTCTCTTTTTTATACTCAACAAGAGGATCTTTTTGGTTATATCCTCGTAAACCAATACCTGTTTTTAATATATCCATCTGATAAAGATGCTCTCTCCAAGCATTATCTAATACTTGAAGATAGAGAATACGTTCAATTTCATCACGTTGTTCAGGGTGAAGAACTCCCATTTTGGCTTCATATCTTTCTTTAAGTTGTTCTAACAGATATTCAAAAAGCTCACTGTAATCTTTATCTTTTAACTCATCTTCTTCAAAAGCTTCACCCAACTCTTCTAGAATTTTAAGTCGTAACTTCTCCAAATCAAAATCTTCTCTAGGAGCACCCTCGTAAATTCCACACTCCATCATTAAGCTTTGCAAGTACTCTTCACGAATTGCATCTATTTTGGCATTAATATCAAACTCAGGATTAAGAAGTTCATGACGGAATCTGTAGATGATTTTACGCTGTTCATTTGCAACATCATCATACTCAAGAAGATGTTTACGAGACTCAAAATGTAGGTTTTCAACTTTCTTTTGAGCTTTTTCAACAGCTCGTGTCACCATTTTTGACTCGATATACTCACCCTCTTCTACTCCCATTCGATCCATTATAGTCTTAATGCGCTCACTTCCAAAAATTCTAAGAAGATGATCTTCAAGACTCAAATAGAAACGACTTTCACCTGGATCACCCTGTCGTCCAGCCCGACCTCGCAACTGGTTATCTATACGTCGGCTTTCATGGCGTTCAGTACCTATGATATAAAGACCGCCAAGCTCACGAACTTCATCATCTATCTTAATATCAACACCACGACCTGCCATATTGGTTGCAATAGTTACAGCACCTTTTTTACCAGCATCTTTAATGATTTCAGCTTCATGTTCATGATTCTTTGCATTCAAAACATTGTGTGGAATCTTCTCTTTTTTAAGAAGAGCATGTAAGACTTCTGATTTTTCAATAGAAGCAGTACCTACCAATACAGGCTGACCCTTTTTATTTCTCTCTTTAATATCACGAATTACAGCATCAAACTTTTCACGCTCTGTTTTATAGATAAGGTCAGGTTGATCTTTTCTTTGTACAGGAACATTTGTTGGAATAGAGATAACATCTAAATTATAAATTTCTGCAAACTCTGTAGCTTCTGTTTGAGCAGTACCAGTCATACCTGCAAGTTTTTCATACATACGGAAGTAGTTTTGGAAAGTAATATCGGCTAATGTTTGAGACTCCTCTTTAATCTCAACACCCTCTTTTGCTTCTAACGCCTGATGTAATCCTTCACTAAATCTTCTACCTTCTGAAAGCCTTCCTGTAAACTCATCAACTATTACAATTTCTCCATCTTTTACAACATAATCGACATCTTTTTCAAAAAGATGGTGAGCTTTGAGAGCTTGATCAAGATGGTGAGCCAGTACAGCATTTTCCATAGCATAAAGGTTGTCAACACCAAATAGTTTCTCTGCTTTTTCTATACCTTTTTCTGTTACAAGAATAACACGATTCTTCTCATCAACCGTAAAGTCTTCATCTCTTACCATTTGACGTGCGACTTTATCGGCTCTTGTATAGTTTTCAAGCTTGCTGCTTGTTGGTCCTGAAATAATAAGAGGAGTTCTAGCTTCATCAATCAAGATAGAGTCAACTTCATCGACAATAGCAAAATAGTGATCACGTTGCACCATCTCATCAAGAGAGTATTTCATATTATCACGAAGGTAGTCAAAGCCAAACTCATTGTTGGTTCCATATGTTATATCTGCATCATATTGAGCTTTTCTTGTAGCATCATCAATGATGTCTGCTGTAATAGTTCCTACTGAATAACCTAAAAACTCATAAATTTTTCCCATTTCACTGGAGTCACGTTTAGCCAAGTAGTCATTAACTGTGACAACATGAACTCCACGCCCAAGCATTGCATTTAAAACAACAGGTAAAGTTGCAACAAGTGTTTTACCCTCACCTGTTTTCATCTCAGCAATCTTGTTATCATGAAGCACCATACCACCTATCAACTGCACATCAAAATGACGCATACCTAAAGTACGTTTAGAAGCTTCACGAGTGATTGCAAATGAGTCAAAAAGAACATCATCTAGTGTAGCAGAACCACTTTGAACCTGCTCTTTCAACTCATTAAATGCAGCTTTTAGCTCATCATCACTCATCTTCTCATATTTTGGCTCTAAAGCATTGATTTTTGCAACTTTTTTCTTATATTTTTTTAACTCTCTGTCATTTGCTGTTCCAACAATAGCACGAAAAAGCGACTTGATCATATTGTATTAACCTTTATTATAAACCTGATAAACAGATAAAATGTACCATATTTTTTTGATTAATGAAACATTTTATCCGCTTTTATCTATTTTTAGTAGACGATTTTATCACACTTTTACAAAGCTTTATATAAAATCAAAATTATGAAACGAATAACAATAATAATGCTTTTTGCATCAACACTCTTAGCAGAACTTCCTGTCCCTGATCAGATTCAAGCTGATTTTCACCAAACAGTAGTTAACTCAGAAAATAATCAAACATTAAACTATACTGGTTCTGTTTTTATGAAATTTCCAAATGAGGCAAAATGGATCTACAAACAACCAATTGAAAAGATAATCTGTTTAATGCAAAATCGTGCTTGGGTTATAGAACCAGAATTAGAACAAGCAACACTCTTTCAATTAGATAAAGCTGTTCCTGTTTTAAAGATTTTGAAAAAAGCTCAACAGATTGATACACATAAATATAAAGCACTCTATGAAGGCATAGAGTACATCATAATAACAGACAGTAAAGATCAAATAAAACAGATCAAATATATAGATGATTTAGGCAATAGTGTACTACTGACTTTTGAAAAAATAAAAACCAAACTTATAGATCCATCTTTTTTAAAGTGTACTATTCCTGAAGATTACGATATTATAGATGGTCGATACTAAAATAATTTACTTTTTGATGCAACATAAGCATATCCCCATGCACATAAACTCAAAATAATATAGATCGCTAATATAAAGATCATCTGTTCAGGTCTTGTTTGATACTCATACCAAACAATCAATACAGCTCCTATAACAAGACCAATAATTGTAGTAATACCCATTAAAGTAGAAGAGTTTGTCAAATGCCGAATTTTAAAATTGGCTATTGCCATAAGAAGAGATACAAAAAGAAAAGTTATACTTCCAAACTCTAAAATAAGACGTAATCCTCCAACTAAGATTAATACAGAAGCTGTGATTGCCATAGCCAAAATTGCATATGTTGGAATTGTACCTTTACGCTTACATAAAATATTTGGTAAATAACGATCATCTGCAATTCTAGCCATTTGACGAGATGAACCAAACATTGTACTACTTATAGCTGATGATGTTGCAAGAATTGCACCAATAATTACCAAATCTCGTCCAAATGCTCCCATAACCTTTTCTGCACCAAATGCAAGTGCATACTCTTTATTTTGAATCAAATCATCAACTGGAATAGCTATAATAGAACTTAATGAGATAATAAAATAGATAGTTGCTACCAATAATAAAGAGATATAAATTGCCCTAGGAATATTTTTTTCAGGACTATCCATCTCTTTTACTCCATTTATTACTAGCTGGAATCCTTCATATGCAACAAATGTAATTGAAGCAACAATAAGAATATCTATATGATTTATACGTTCTAAATCATTTCCAACAGTCTTATAAAATGTTTTTAGATCCATATTATTATCAGCATAGATAAGCATCATAGAAATAACAAATAAAATAGCAAGCTTTGCATAAACCATGGCATCTTCCAATTTTCCCATACCCTTAACACTCCAAAGATTGATAAAAGCAAAGATCCAAATAATTATTATTGCAAAACATTTACGCATCAATTCATTATGGGCAAATTCTGTACCACTAATAGTATATGATGAAAAAGTATAAGCATATAGAGCAAGTGTAGAGATATATCCAAAAATTGTATACCAACCTATAAAAGAAGCAGCTAAATGAGAATTAGGATATGTACGTTGAAAAAAAGCATATGTCGCACCCTCATCTTTATAATAGACTCCCAATTTTACATAAGCATAAGCAGCAAAAAATGCAATTAATCCACCTAATACAATAGCAAATGGTGCCAATGAACCTATCATAGATACAGAAATTCCCAATATTGTAAATATACCTCCTCCTACCATCCCTCCTATGGCAATTGCAATTAACTCTTTAAGTCCTAAACTTTTACACATAAAAAAACCTTTTTATCTATATTTTCTTGTTTTATATATTTTATTATATATTTTAAAGTTTTTTACAAATAAATAGAATTTTATTGTATATTTTTAATATGATTGTCTATCAGCATAGTAAGAGCTTCTAACTAGTGTTCCTGATGCAACTGCTTTAAAGCCCATCTCAACAGCCTTAGTTTCCATCTCTTCAAAAAACTCAGGTGGATAGTAGCAAATTACCGGATGGTGACTTGAAGATGGTTGCAGGTACTGCCCTATTGTTAACTCTTCTACACCTGCTTCAAGTAAATCTTTCATTGTTTCTATCAACTCTTTTTTACTCTCTCCAAGTCCTACCATTAAAGAAGATTTCACAGGACCACTGAAGTTTGTCGAGTAGTATTTTAAAACCTGCAAGGAGCGGTCATAATTGCTTTGTGAACGTATACTTGGTGAAAGGCGGCGTACTGTCTCTTCATTGTGTGCCAATTTATCGACACTACACTCTATAATACGTTCTAAAGCAGACTCATCTGCTTTGAAGTCTGGTGTAAGTAACTCTATTTTTACATCTGACACTATAGCTCGTATTGAAAGTACAACTGACTCAAAATGTTTTGCACCATAGTCTGGCAAATCATCCCGATCAACAGATGTAATAACAACATAGCTTAGCTCAAGCTCTTTAATAGTAGTGGCTATACGTTCTGGTTCTGTAGGATCTGGAGGCAATCCTCTACCTGTTTTTACATTACAAAAGCTACAAGCTCGAGTACAGGTATCGCCTAAGATCATAAATGTTGCTGTGCCACGCTGGTAACACTCTGCCCTATTTGGACAAGCACTCTCTTTACAAACCGTTGTAACACTGTTTTGTTGTAAAATATGATCTGTTTTTAAGATAAGTTCAGGATCTGGAGCTTTAACTTTAGGTTTATATGGTCTCATCAAATGCTTTACAAACTGATCTGACTATACTATCATTTACCTCATCTAAAGATAGTTGAATCCCCTCATTGGCAAGTGAAGTTGGAACTATACCTTTAATATTGCAAGGGCTAACCTGATTATGAAAAGAGAGATCTACATCTACATTAAGTGCCACACCATGAAGTGAAACACCAAAACGGTACCTAAAACCAAGTGAAGCAATTTTACGATTCTCAATATAATAACCAGGATTACCCTTATCATAACTTACATCAGGAAGAATAGAAGAGAAGAGATCTTCATAAACTCTTTTTACACTACGATAAAAAAGCAGAGGTTCTGTAACCTGAAAACAGAAGTAAGCTATAGCCTGTCCTTCAGAGTGGCAAGTTATGGAGCCTCCTCTATCACTCTTTACTGTTTTTACAGACCATTTACCGCAATCATCAGTTCCGACAGTAAAGATTGATGGGTGAGAGCATAAGATTAAATGGTTATCTTTATCTTTAGAAGCTTCGTTATGCACGTCTCTCATCTTCTCATATGCAACTTCATAGTCGACAACTCCCCATTTATGAAGTATCATAATCTAAAAAACGCCCTTTCAAGCGCTTCAGAAAAGGTTGGATGTGCCAAAATAGTCTCTTTTGCCAATGCTGCACTAAGCTCTCCAGTTAGAGCCATTGCCGCTGTAGATATAAGCTCTTCAGCATTGGGGGCTAAAATTTCAGCACCGACAATGAAATTTTCCGCATCTGTGTAAACAACCATTATTCCATCTTTTGCATGGTGTATATGCGAGTATGTAAAAGCATTAAGAGGAACAACAGACTCTTTAAAAGGCTCATCCAACTTTTCAAGCGTAGAGCGTGTCAAACCAACAGAGGCATAACTCATAGGCAATGTGTGGATAAACTTTACAACATAATCAAGATTTAAAATAGATGGTTTTCTATTTAGGAGGCGATTAACCACATTAAGCACTTCTGCACGTGCCGCATGTGCTAGCTGAATCTTTCCATTACAATCACCTATGGCAAAATGGTCTGGTTCAGTTGTTTCAAACATTTCATCAGTCTCTATACCATGTTCATTGAGTTTTATCTGCGAACAAGCCACCACATCAGTATTTGCATGCCGTCCAGTAGCAACCAACAGTTTTTCTGCAACTAAACTGCTTCCATCTTCTAAAGTAATCAATGCACTCTCATCACTGCTTTTAGCCTTAATAATCTTACTATTTGGCATTAAGATAATGCCAAGTGATTCAAGCTGTTTTTTCATTGAAGCAGAGATAGAAGGATGAGCCTTTTCAAAAAGCTCTTCAAAGAGATAGATCAGTGTTGTTTTAACACCACAAGCTGCAAAAAATGATGCCATCTCAAGTCCAATTGCACCATTTCCATATATAGCTATAGATTGTGGAAGAGATGACATCATCATAACCTCATCACTTGTAATAATCTGTTTTCCATCGTATGTAATTCCATCAGGAATAAAAGGTTTTGATCCAGTCCCAATAACCACATATGCAGCCTCTATTTTTTCATTGCCAACACTAATTTCATGCGGTGCCGTTACTTTAGCATCACCCTCTATAAGCGTAATATCTTTACACTGTCTTACAATCGCTTTATTAGAACTTTCAATCAATCTTCTCTTCTCTATCTGAAGCTGCGACATATCTAAAAGAGCTTCCCTTGAAAATATAGATGTTGCCTTAGTAGCATAACCCAAATAACCATAGTGCAAAAACATTTTAGAAGGAATGCAACCCTTATGCAAACAGGTACCTCCAAGTAAATTTAGATTACGATCTATTAGTGCTACACTCATACCTGCTTTAGCTGCCACTACTGCACCGGCATAGTTTAATCCTCCACCAATAAAACAGATGTCATACATTTTAATCCTTTGCATCTCTGTAAAAGTTTGCATCTAAGACCAATCTTTTTAACGTATTCATAAACTCTGCTGCCTGATAACCATTAATAATACGATGATCCATTGTCAGCGTAATAGCAACTTTTCCACCATCTTCACTACCTATGGCAGCAATCCCGCTATCACTTCTATTTATCATTGCATCAAACTGTTTGATTCCCATCATTCCCAAATTACTGATGCCAAATGTTGATCCTTTAAAATCATCAGGCAAAAATCTTTTGGTTTGTATCTTATCTTTAAAATCTTTTAAATCTTGACTAATCTCTTTAACACTTTTTTTATTGACATCTTTAAAAACAGGCATATAAAGCATATCTTTATCAGCCATCGCTACAGATATTGAAGCATTTGACCAAACTTGCAACTCATCTGTGCCTAATGTTGTTCGAACAAAGTCATGGTGCATCATCGCTTCACCTATCAATTTAATGAACCATACTGTAATAGTAGCCTCTTTGTTTGCAAATTGTTTGAGTTTTGTAACATCTATCTCATCATAGAGATGATAGACAGGTTTTTTTACAGCTTCCATAACAGTAGAGATCATTGCTTTGTCTCTTGAAGTTAACGGTTTTGGCAGTGGAACATTCTCTTTTTCTATAAAATCAAGAATATCTCTTTCGCCATACTTTTTCCCTTTTTCAAAAAGCTCAACAGATAGATGATACTTATCTAACAATTTAAGTGCTTTAGGGGTAAAATAGCGACGAATATAGAAATCTTCTATCTCTTGTTTATGCGCTGGAGTTGGCAACCTGCCGCTTTTTTGAAGCTTTTTTATCTCAATACCATACTTTTTAGCTTCCAACTTTGCCTTTGGAGAGGCAGTTCCTTCATTTTTAGTGACTATTGGCTCTCTTTTTACAAATACCGGTTTTGTTTTTATATCTTTTGGTTTATCTATGACTTCTGGTTCTACTACTTTTTTAAACTCTTTATCTGTATCAATAACTGCAATGATAGTACCAACTAAAGCAGTCTCACCCTCTTTTAGTTTAAGCTCTCTAACAACACCATCTTTAAAACTCTGTACCTCCATAATAGCTTTATCACTCTCAACATCAGCTATTACATCACCTACCTTTACCTCATCACCAGCTTTAACTTTCCAACTTATTAGCGTACCCTCTTCCATAGAGTCGGAGAGTTGCGGCATTGCTATTTCATAAACCACTCTTCTCTCCCCACTCTACTATCTGTTTTACAATTTTTTCAGGTGTTGGTATAGAGGCTAACTCCAGTTTTCTGTTGTAAGGAATTGGAATATCTTCACCTGCAATTCTTAGAGGTGCAGCATCTAAAAGATAAAACATCTCTTCAACCGCCCAGCTTGTAATTTGTGAGCCAAATCCGCCTTTTTTGTGATCCTCTTCTACAACAACCAAACGACTAGTCTTTTTAAGTGATGCTGCCAATGTCTGATAATCTATAGGATTTAAAGAGCATAAATCTATAACTTCACAACTCTTTCCAAGATTTTTTTCAATCTCTGGTACTGCTTCTAAAACATCATCTACCATTTTAAGGTAGCTAACAACTGTTATGTCACTTCCCTCTTTGACAACAAGTGCCTTAAATGGATCAATATCACTCTCAAAATCTACTTCACCTTTTTTATTGTAAAGCAATTCGTGTTCTATAAAAATTACCGGATCATCTAACAAAATCGCCTTTTTAAGTGCGTGGTAGGCATAGTTGACATCACTTGCAGCAAAAACTATCAATCCTGGAACAGATGAAAGCATCTGTTCATAACTCTCACTATGCTGTGCCGCTAACTGCTTGCTGACTCCTTGAGGCAAACGGACAACCATAGGCAAAGTAATCTTACCTGCACTCATATAGTGCAGTTTAGCCATATGGTTTATAATCTGATCAAATGCTAAAAGAGCAAAGTTTGCCGTCATAAGCTCTGCAACAGGACGAAGCCCACCTATTGCCATACCAACACCATTTCCAATAATGCTAAGTTCTGCAATAGGTGTATCTATGACTCTTTTTTCTCCATATTTAGCAAAAAGCCCCTCCGTTACACGGTAACTGCCGCCATATATGCCTATGTCTTCTCCAAGCAAGACAACATTGGAATCAATCTCCATTGTCTCATCGATTGCTCTATTTAATGCTTCACGATATAACATTGGCACAACTTTGGCAAAAAACATTTTTATATAGCTCTTCAATCTCTGGTTCAGGACTAGATAAAGCAAACTCTACAGCTTCCTCTACCGCTTCTTGAGCTCTTTTTTCTAATGTTTCAATATAACTATCATCTACCAAGTAGTTATCTTTTAACACCCTTTTCATTCGCTCAATAGGATCTTTTGATTTACAAACCTGCATCTCCAATTGAGTGCGGTAACTGCCCGGATCACTCATTGAGTGCCCTTCAAAACGGCACGTAAATGCCTCTACAAAGATAGGACCATGACCATTGTATATGCTCTTTTGAGCCTCTTTTAGAGTCTCATATACGGCAACAGCATCCATACCATCAACTTCAACTGTCCGCATGTAAGGCTCAGCCTTTTTTGACTGTTTTAAAAATGGAGCTACACTGGTAATTTTTGTACCAATAGCATAACCGTTGTTTTCGCAAAGAAATAGAAGAGGAAGATTTTGAGCACTTGCAATGTTTAAAGATTCAAAAAAAGCCCCGCAGTTTGTTGCACCATCTCCAAAAATAACCATAACAGCCTCTTGACTGCCTTGATACTTTCTAGCATAAGCACAACCTACTGCATTTGGAATATGCTCACCAACAATGGCATCACCACCATAGAAGAAGTGTGAAGGATCATAAAGGTGCATAGAACCACCTTTACCACGACTTACACCGGTAACTTTTCCAAAAAGCTCTGCCATAACAGATTTTGCACTAAGCCCACGTGCAATAGCCATAACATGAACACGATAACCAGAGAAGATGTCTCCTCTATCAAACGCCTTCATAGCAGAGACACTAAGAGCTTCCTGACCAATATCTAAATGTAAAAATCCTGAAATATTACCTTGCATATAGTGCTCTTTAGCCGCAAACTCAAATTTACGACCAAGAACCATAAGATAGTAGATCTCTTCAGCAAGCAGCTTATTCACAAATAAGCTTATATTGTAGATTATGTGTCATTGAGTATTCCTTCTTATAATGACACATTATAGCCATATTGAGTTAATATGCTATAACTTTTTTCAAATTAGTTTAAAAAAACAAACTCCCAAGGCAGGAAGACGAACATTTATTGAGTGTTTTCTGCCATTACACTCTATCTCTTCTGTTTCAACAGGCTCTGGATTTGTAATATTCCACCCCTCATAAACCTTGTATTGAGAGTTAAAAATCTCTTTCCAACGCCCAAAAATGGGTACACCTACACGATAATTCTCATAAACTCTATTGGCAAAGTTACAAACAACTAAAATTGTCTCATCTTCAATATTACTCTTACGTATAAAACTTAAAACATTTCTCTGTGTATCATTGGCTTCTATCCACTCAAAACCGGCATGCTTCTCATCATACAGATATAATGCCCGTTCGGTTTTGTAAAGTCCATTTAGATCACTAACAAGCCTTTGCAATCCTTGATGCATCGGTTTTTCAAGCAGATGCCAATCTAAACTATCTTCATAGTTCCACTCACGCCACTGCCCAAACTCACCACCCATAAAAAGAAGTTTCTTACCCGGATGAGCTGTCATATAAGAAAAAAGAGCTCTTAGATTTGCAAACTTCTGATTCTCATCACCTGACATTTTGTTAATAAGCGATCCTTTCATATGAACCACTTCATCATGACTTAGGGGCAATAGAAAATTTTCATCAAATGCATACCACATACTAAAGGTTATATGTTGGTGGTTATGTTGTCTATGGATCGGATCAAGCATAAAGTATTTGAGTGTATCGTGCATCCACCCCATATTCCATTTAAAACCAAATCCAAGCCCACCTGTATAGACAGGGCGTGTAACCTTTTTATAGGCAGTTGACTCTTCTGCAATCATTACAATATCTTGGTATACACCATAAACAGTTTCATTGAGCTGTTTTAAAAACTCAACCGCTTCTAAATTTTCATTGCCTCCATACCTGTTTGGAAGCCACTCACCATCTTTTCTAGCATAGTTTAGGTATAACATTGAAGCGACAGCATCAACTCTAATCCCATCAATATGAAACTTTTCAAGCCAATACATTGCACTTGAAATTAAAAAGGCACGCACCTCATTTCGTCCATAATTAAAGATAGCACTGCCCCACTCCGGATGGTAACCGAGTCTAGGATCTTCATGCTCATAAAGGCAGATACCGTCAAAATTTAAAAGACCGTGACCATCAGTCACAAAGTGCGAAGGTACCCAATCCATAATAACGCCAATATTGTAAGAGTGCATAATATCTACAAACTGCATAAACTCCTGCGGTGTGCCGTAACGTGCTGTTGGTGCAAAATAACCTGTTACCTGATACCCCCAAGAACCCTCAAACGGATACTCAGTAATTGGCATAATCTCAACGTGAGTATAATTCATCTTTACCAGATAATCCGCCAGTTCTGTTGCCAACTCAACGTAACTAAGAAAACGGTTCCCCTCTTCTACTTTTCTACGCCAAGAACCTAAATGGACTTCATAAATTGTTATTGGTTTGTCGTGGGCATTGTGTGTTTTACGAAGATCCATCCAAATATCATCACTCCACCTATAATCATCAATCGAGCAGATGCGTGATGCAGAATGAGGAGGTTTTTCAGCATATTTAGCATAAGGATCAGCTTTTTTAAATGTACGACCGTTAATGCTTGAAACAATATGGTATTTATAGGTTTGACCAATGAATGCTCCCTCTACAAACCCTTCCCAAATGCCAGAGCTATCATCTCTTAGTTTAAGCGGATGTTCTGATGGATCGTAGTGGTTAAAGTCGGCAACAACGCTCACAGACACAGCATTTGGTGCCCATACAGCAAAATAGACACCTTTTTTACCTTGTCGTTCCATAATATGAGAACCCATCTTCTCATATAGTTTTACGTGGGTTCCCTCTTTAAACAGGTAGATATCCATATCGCTAAAACGGGTAATATCGTAGTAAATTTGATTCATAACACTTCTTACTTATAGTTTTGTACACGCTTGGCATAAAGCGCATAGTAGTAAAGGTCTTCATACGCCTTAGCCGACTTTTCCCAATCAAATCGTGCCTCCATAGCACGCTTTTGCATTAACTGGTAAGTTTCTGGTTCATAGCAGTAAGTCTCAACTGCCCATTTAACTGTTTGGTAAAGAGCTTCAGTAGTTGCATGATAAAATTTAAATCCATTACCCCCTTTAGTAGCAGGATCGTAGTTATGAATAGTATCATCAAGACCGCCTGTTGCACGGACAATTGGCAAAGTACCATACCTTAAAGAATATATCTGATTTAATCCACACGGCTCAAATAGTGACGGCATCAAGAAAAGGTCACTCCCAGCTTCAATCTTGTGTGCCAACTCATTGGAATACCCTATATGGCAGGCAAACTTTTTGGGGTATCGGTTAGCAATATCGCTAAAAAATCCCTCAGCCCACTTCTCACCGGTTCCAAGCATTACTATCTGTATATCTAAATGCATAAAACCCTCAATCACTCCGGCAATCAGACCGATTCCTTTTTGTTCAGCCAAACGCCCAACAAAGCCAATTAGCGGCACATTATCTCGAACTGGCAGGTTAAAACGCTTTTGCAAATCCTTTTTGCAGACTTCTTTTCCTGACATATTATCAATGTCATACTGTTTGGCTATATAGGGATCAACACTCGGATTCCATTCATCATAATCTACACCATTTAAAACTCCGTATAGCTTATGGCTGTGAGCACATATATGCTCATTAAGTCCAAAACCAAACTCTGGTGTTTGAATCTCTTGTGCATACTTTCTACTCACTGTCGTTACTACATCAGCGTGAAAAATCCCCCCTTTAAGCAAGTTTACACCATCCATAGCTTCAAGCTCATAAGGGTTAAAATGCTCCCATCCTACCTCCATCACATCGACAATATCTTTGAAAAACTGCCCTTGATACTGAAGATTGTGAATTGTAAGCAAAGATGCAGTATCTTTAAATGTTTCATCAAAAGCGTAACAGCTCTTTAATAGAAGTGGTTGAACTGCAGTATGCCAATCATTTGAGTGGACAATATCTGGTTTAAACTCCAACCTTTTACACAGCTCTAAAGCCGATCTGCTAAGAAAGATAAACCTAAGATCATTGTCTGTGTAGCTAAAACTGCTCTCATCAGCATAGAGACCAGATCTACCAAAGAACTCTTCATAATCTATGAGATATATCGGTACATCAGATCCAGGAAGATAGTCTCTATAAACACCTGCAAAAAGTTCACCCATTGGCCCCATCGATACAATAAGAGGTTCATTTAGAGGCTCAAGATTTGATCTATCTATGCAGTAGTAACGAGGCATAACAACAACTACATTATGACCAAGCTTTGCCAATGCTTTTGGAAGTGTTCCTGACACATCAGCCAATCCACCGGTTTTTGCAAATGGAACTGCCTCTGAAGTAGAAAAGAGTATATTTAAAGAGTGATTCATACTGGTTTCCTTAAAATATAAACCAGTAAGTAGTTTAGTAAAAAATATCTACCACAACAGCTTAATAGTTTAAACCATTGTAGCAGATATTATCAAATATAAATTTTAATTAAAAAGGCCAAACAGATTCTACAAGTTTTGTACCCCAACTCTTTTCTGTTGCTTCCTTAATATCACCCTGAGTTTCGTACATAATTTTTGCATCAGCTATATTTTGAGAGTTAATTTGATTTGTTTGAGATATATCTTCTGGGCGAATAACTCCACTAACGTGAAGTATCTGCTTCTGACCATCAATCAATATTTCTCTCCTTCCATCAATAAAGTAGTTTCCATTTTCAAGAATTTTAATTATGCGAGCTGAAAGAGTTGTTGTAAATGTTTCTGTACGCTGACTAGAACCTTTTGCATTAAATACATTGTTAGAATCTATTTTAAAACCCACATTTGTTAGAGCATTGACTTTTGCAGCTAATTTGCCCATTTCACTACCTGTTGGAGCTGTCATTAAACCACCACCAAGTCCATCAACTGTACTTTTACTAACAGACTTTTGACCACTTGATGATGCCAAGATATTCTCATTTATAACAACTGTAACTATGTCATTTACATTCATTGCCTTTTTATCAGAAAAGACTGGATTGTCTCCCCTGCCAAAGAGACTACCTGGATTTTCAATATTGTTTTTAGGCTCTTTTGGTGGAAGTTGTTCCACATATTTTGGAGGCTTAAAATTTATTTTTGCATCAGCCTGATGACTGCTGCATCCTGCAAAAACAATTAAAACAGATGATATAGCCAATAACTTTAATCCTCGCATACTCTTTCCTGATTTTGGTATAATTCAATGCAATTTTATCAAAACAGTAGCAAAAACTGTTCCAACATAAGGATTTCCCAATGAGTCAACTCAAAGCAAAACTTCAAGCTGATCTTAAAACAGCAATGAAAGAGAAAGATGCATTCAAACGAGACGTTATTCGCTTTGTTATGAGTGCTATCAAACAGATAGAGGTAGATGAGAGAAAAGAGTTGAGCGATGCTGATATTGAGGCTATTTTAGTTAAACAGATCAAACAGCGAAATGATGCTATTGATCAATTTAAAGAGGGTGGTAGAGAAGACCTTGTAGAGAAAAATGAAAAAGAGCTGGAGATACTTCGAAGCTACCTTCCTGAACCAATGAGTGAAGATGAGGTAAGAGAGATTCTAAAAGAGATCATTGCCGAAACTGGTGCCGAGAGTATGAAAGACATGGGTAAAGTTATGGGTGCTGCAAAAAGCAAAATCGGCAGTCGTGCAGAAGGTAAAGTTATTAACCAAATTGCAAAAGAGCTTTTGTCTTAAACCTCCTCTTTTTACGGGAACTCCTCCCGTAAAAGCAAACTCTTCCCTATTTTACTTCTAAAAAAAACTTAAATATTTTTTTGAACCATACAAAATATAAATTTATACTATCATATAGAAATATATAAATTAGGAAACATTATGTTTAAAGATAGAGTAGATGCAGGGAAAAAGCTTGCAGAAAAACTTAAAGAATTAGAACCATTTGAAAATTCTATTATCCTCGCACTTCCTCGTGGAGGTGTGCCAGTAGCTTATGAAGTGGCAAAGATACTAAACATACCATTAGATGTCATAATTGTGCGTAAACTTGGAGCACCTCTTAATGAAGAGTTTGCAATAGGTTCTTTAGTAGAAGGCAACCCAGAACGTGTAATTTTAAATGAAGATGTAATTCGCAAACTTGGAATAGAAAAAAAGTATCTTGATGAAGTCATAAACAAAGAACGAAATGAGCTTCACAGAAGAGAAGAACTATATAGAAAATCTCAAAATATACTCTCAACCATTAAAAATAAAAAAGTCATACTCATAGACGACGGAGTTGCAACAGGTTATACCATAAAAGCAGCACTTACAGCAATTCGTGAACAAGAACCAAGTTCAATAATCGTTGCTCTTCCTGTTGCTCCTCTTGATGCTTTAAGAGAATTAGATAGATTAGCCGACCAAGTCATAATTCTTGAAACACCAGAGCCTTTTTGGGCTGTAGGTGCACATTATAAATACTTTAACCAAACGAGTGATACTGAAGTGGTTAAACTGCTTAATCAATTTTAGATCTTTTATTGAGAATATTACGCCCTATCAAAACCAGTGTTCCATATGCTACTGCTACTACAAGCAATGAATTTATTACCCACATCTCATCTCCTTTTATTGGAAACTTTATTTTAACGTAGTAGGCTTTATTTTGGCAACCTAAATCTAACTATATTTTTTTTGAATAAGACTCCTTAAATCAATAAATCTTACTAGTCAACTAAATTTAAGAGTTAATATCATTTAAATTAATAATTTAGACAATTAGTCAGGCATATGTAACAGCATATAATTTACTATATTTCTATTCTCTTTTATATATGCAATAGCTGATTTATCTAATATTCTATTTGATATTGCAAAAATTCTTTGTATTTTATAATTTTTATATATAGGATTTTTTTCTATAAAACTGTATGTATCACCAACAAATGATTTTATCTTTTCATGATTAATTTTATATTTACTATTTTCTTTCCAGTTTTTACATTGTATTAAAACAATTTCATCATTTCTTATAGCAATTAGATCTATACTGCTATCTTTCTTCCCTTTTTCTATTCCATTAAATTTTACAATGTATCCTAAATTTTCAAAATATTTACCTACGTATTTTTCATAGTCTTTACCTTTTTTTACTAAAGATTTTTTATATTCCTCTTTACTCATTCTCTTCTTATTATTTTCTGTTTTAACTTTTAAATCAACTATAGTTTCATTATCAATTTTATTATTTTGATATTTTTTTTCAATTTCTTGTTCTATTTTTTCCTTTTCTTGTTTCAAAATTTCTTCTTTTAGCTTTATATATTCACCAGGGGTTTTAAATTTCTTTTTAAATCTTTTTTTCTTTTCTTGTTCTGTTTGATTAAGAAACTTTTCAATAGTATTAAATAATTTTGATATACTCATTTTATATTTATATTTATTTTTATTTTATTAATAAAATAACATTATCTTAAATAGTAAAAATCCAATAATTTTTCCAAAATTCAATATCAAATGAATCTAATTCTTTATAATATTTAACCAAGTCATTAAAAAATATCATCTTTATTTTATTAATATCATTTTTATTATTTATTTTATTCCATAAAACAGTAGAAAATGATATATTATTTAAATCTTTACAATGATACATAAATCTTTTTCTTTCAAACTTTTCAAAAGGATTTGCCAAAATATTTTGTTTTATCTTTGAATTATTATTTATAAAGTCTTGATTTTCAAATGGAGATTTATTTCTATCTATTTTTAAATTATTATCCAACCTATACTGATAAAACTTTTTAAACTCAGTAACAAGTTCATCTAAATTACATTCTCCATTATGATTAATAACTTTAAACATAGAAAGTATAAAAACCATTTTATAAGATAATGAATAGTTCCCTTCTTCTATAAATTCAAAAAAATCTTCATAAATTGTTTCATCATTATGAACTTTTAAATTTTTAAATTTTCTAATTTTATCAACTTGAGATGGATGATAGTAATTAATAAACTTTTTCCCAACAGGTATCTGAACATCTGGTTTAACTTCTTTTTTCTTTACCCAACTTTTTAATGTACCTGTTGAAATATAAAGTTCTCGTGCAAGCTGTTCATCACTTAAATAGTCTGCATACTTTTCTTCAAATGTAAATATATCAATATGCTCTAATTTTCTCTCTTCTTCATAAAGACCTTCTAATATAACCTCTTCATGTGATTTACTATCTGGATTTAAAACATCTGCCCAAGCTTTATATTCACTAACTCCCAAAAGAGCATGAATTGACCAAGGAGTATTTTTAAATGTTCCAAGTCCACCATAATTATCAACTATATCTATAACATATAACGCCTCTTTCCCCTTATATTTTCTTGTTCCTCTGCCTATCTGTTGAGTATATAAAACTTTTGACATAGTTGGTCTAGCCATAACAATTATAGATGTTCTTGGAGAATCCCATCCCTCATTTAATAAAGAACAAGTAGTTAAAAACTGAATTTTCCCCTCTTGATACTCATCAATATATTTTAAAGATTTTTTGTCATTACCACTTACAGCTTTACAAGATATATTATGCTCTTGCATAAGTCTTGCAACCTTTTTAGCATGTGCGACTGAAACACAAAATATAATCCCTGACTTTTTGGGCATACCACTATCTATAAAATATTTTTTTAAAACATCAACAATCAGTTGATCTCTTGATGGTACAATTACAGTTCTTTGTAAATCGCTTGAATAATAGTCCTTACCATTAAACCTAACTTCAGACAAATCAATATTACTTTTTACCCTAAATGCTCTTATTGGTTAGCCCATTCCGATACTAAGGAATACTTTTTGCTATAAAGCCAAAAAAGTATATTTATATCGGGAGAAAAAATGGAGCCAGAATTATTGAAAATTTTAAAAGAGCATATATCAGAACAGGCAAGACCACAGGGGAGACAGTATAGTTTGCCGGTAATAATGTTTTTATCGATAATAGCTATATTAATGGGAGCAAAGAATCCAATAGAGGTATATAAATGGATGAAAGCAAACGCTAAAAGGAAGGAGATAAAAAAATTACTAGGAGTAGAGTTTATACGAATACCTGGGAGATCAAGATTATATGATTTTTTTGAGATAGTAGATAAAGATG
>NZ_FOXB01000021.1 GCF_900115615.1 Hydrogenimonas thermophila
ATGACAAGAATCAAGTATGGACTTATTAAATGAATATTAGGGTTGGAATGGGCTATTATACTAGGTTACAGTTAGATAAAAATAAAAGTTCAGGTAATTTTTATTTAATATAAATAGAGATAGAATAGTTTTCAAAAATAGTGCTTATGTTAAAACAAAGGTTGAAAATATGAAAAAAATTGTTATGATTTTTATTTTTGTAGCTATATTATTCAATATCTCTTTTTCAGAGTCTATCAAATACAATAATGAGAATGGAAAAAATAGTTCAATATATGTTAGAGAAATTGCATTATCTATAGCAGATCAATTTAATAAAGATAAAATCAGTGAGTATATAAAAAGTAAAACTTTAGTCATTTTATCTATAGTAAATGTAAATAACTATAGACAAGCATCAAATTTTGGAAGATATATTAGTGAAGATCTTATTCATGCTATGAAGATTAATGGTTTCAATATCTTAGATTATAAAGCAACTAACTCAATTATAATGAACAAAAAAGGAGAGTATCTTTTTTCACGTGATATAAAAAATCTTAAAAAAGAGAGAAATATTACTTATGCGCTATCTGGAACATATACAATTTATAAAGATAGTGTCACAATTAACTGTAGAATAATTGATATATCTTCTGGAGTTGTAGTGTCAACAGCACAAATCACTGTGCCAAAGATGATACTTAAAAAAATGGATTATTACTACTACAATTAATTTTGGAGTTTGAGAAGAGTTATAGGTAAAACCTCTTCTCAAAATTCTCATCTATATCTATAAGACCTTTTTGTTTAAGCTGATTTAAAACATCTTTATCACAAAGAACATCTCCTGGCCATTCTCTATTATAGCCGTCTAGCTCATTCTTATTTGTTGCATCAATCATAATAAATGGATCTACTCTAATGTCACGACCTGCATCTATATTGTTTGTTACACGCCAAACAAGCATATATGGATTTTCTATATCATTACACTCTTCATCAACAACAACAAGGATTTTAATATGAGAACTCAAGTTAGATATTTTGTCAAAAAGCTCTTTAACTGCCCTATTCTTTTTATATGCTATTACACAAACAGGATTTTTAGTATGTATTCCATACTGCTTAAGAGCTTTAACATCAGTATCAAATGAGCGTATCTTTTCTAAAAGTGCCGCATCATCAAGTAAATCATCTACACTACTTGATACTTCTGCTCCTGTACAATCACAACCTAGTTTTCCGCCTACTAATGTTTCAGGACTAGAGTGATCCAAAGCATCTACAATACCTTCTGAAATAAGAAGATTTTTTGGATCTATTCTATTAAGAATATACTCGGTTATCTTTTCATAATCTGTAAGTGCAGGAGCATCTTTGCCTACAAATATAGCATGCTTTACAAAACTCATCTGTCCCACACCCCAAAAAGCGTGCATGAACTGTTTTGCATGCCCTTTGTAATGAGGCTCCATCTGTGCTAGAATGAGGTTATGAAATACTCCATTTTCTGGCATATGATAATCAATAAGATCTGGTGCTGTAGTTTTAAGAAGCGGTAAAAATATACGCTCTGTTCCCCAACCCATATATTTGTCTTCAAGAGGCGGTTTACCAACAACAGTTGCCTGATAAACTGGATTTTCTTTCATTGTTATAGCAGTCACTTCCATAACAGGATATGGCTCTTTAAGCGTATAATAACCTGTATGATCACCAAAAGGGCCCTCAATCTCCAGCTTATTTGGATCCACCATACCTTCTATGACAATATCGGCATCTTCAGGAACCCAAATGTCATTGGTAATAGACTTTACAAGTTTTGCAGGTTCATTTCTTACAAAACCATATAAAAGCAGTTCAAAAATTCCATGCGGCAGTGGTGCTTGTCCACACCAAATGTAAAGTGGATCACCGCCGATAGCAACAGAAACTGGCATCATTTCGCCTGCATCTTTGTACTGATCAAAAAAGTGACTGGCATCTTTATGGATTTGCCAATGCATTCCTAAATGGTTTTTATCATACTGTTGCAGACGATACATGCCTAGGTTTTGCATCTTCCCATCTAGTGAGCGTGTATATACCTGTCCCATTGTTATAAAAGGACCACCATCTTCACTCCATGTTTTTAAAATAGGCAATTCATCCAAATCAATCTGTGATGTAGTCTTTATGATTTGTTGACAAAGTCCCCTCTGTTTAAGTCTTTTTGGAAAAACATTTTTTAGTGCAAAGAGTTTTGGAATTAAAGAGAGCTTCTCCATAAACCCTTGTGGTGGTTTCATATGCATTAACTCTTCTATCTCTTTAGCTATTGCATCAGGATGACGACCAAATATCTTTTGAGTTATCTCAAAATTTGCAAACATATTCATAACAACAGGCATACTATACTCAATGCCCTTTTCACGATTAACTGGCCGTTTAAACAGTAAAACCTTGGAATTATCTTTTTTAACTTCTACATAAGCAATATGAGCTATCTCAAGATTAATATCACAAGGCTCTTCAATTATTTTTAGATCGCCATCTCTCTCTAATCTATCCAACCACTCCTGCATTGTTGCCATTTAAAACCTCTCGCACCGTTCCTCTTTAAATGCCATTGCCTCAGCACGAGCCAAAAGCTCTTTAGCACCCTTTTCAATCATAATATCTGCCAATTTAGACCCTAAATCTTCAGCACTATTTTTATCAGCTTCCAGACTCTCTTCTAATATTTCAGTACCATCTGGTAAACCAACTTGAGCTCTTACTACAACATTATCATCATCTACTTTTGCATTAATTGCTATAGGAACTTGGCAACTGCCTTCTAACCTTGAAACAAAGTCTCTCTCAATTTTAGCAGCCAATGCAGAGTTTGGATCATTAAGTGTCTCAGCAATTTTTGCAACTTCAGGATCATCAATAATTTCTATTCCCAAAGATGCCTGTCCAGATGGAGGAATCATAATATCATCGCTAATAGGTTCTGCAAATGGTACACTTTCTAGCAGTCCTAAACGCTTCATTCCAACATATGCCAAAATAATAGCATCATACTCACCATCTGCTAGTTTACGAAGGCGCGTATTTACATTCCCTCGAAGATTTTTTATGCATAAATCAGGTCGCATACTTCGTAACTGCATCTGTCTGCGAAGACTTGTTGTTCCAACAACAGCACCTTCAGGTAAATCTTCTATATTTTTATATTTATGCGATAAAAATACATCTCTTACATCATCACGCTTTGTAATAGCAGCAAGTTTTAAGCCTGATGGTAACTCTGTTGGTACATCTTTAAGGCTGTGAACTGCTAAGTGTGCACCACCTGATAACATTACATCTTCTATCTCTTTAGTAAAAAGACCTTTCCCTCCTATAAGAGCTAGAGGTTTATCTAAAATCTTATCTCCTGTTGCAGTTATGACAGAAAACTCTATACTCATGTCAGGGAATTTTTTTTCCAACTCACTTTTTACATACTCTGCCTGCCACATTGCAAGCTGGCTTCCACGTGTTGCTATTATAAGTTTTTCCATTGTCATTACTTTTTAATAAATTGTTTATATTTATCGCGGGTAACATCTTTTTTACCATCAACAAAAATTGTTGGTGTACCTGTAACCAAAAGCTTACGAGCTGTAAGTCTATCTTTTAAAATTCTTTTATCTACCCAAGGTTCATGTATCTGTTTTGAAGATAGTTTATAACCTGTCTGTTTAGCAACAATATCTAAAATCTTTTTTTCATCTTTCAATTTAGCATCTATTTTTATTTTATACATTTTATCAATTATCTCATATTTACCCTCTTTTTGTGCCACTTCCATTATACGTACCAATGTTTCTGATGCTGGATGAATAGCTTTAAGAGGCAAGTGATAGTAGTAAAGTGCCATCTTTTCAGGATTATTTTTAACTGCTTTTAAAACTTCAGGTACATACATTCGGCAGAATGGACAAAGTGGATCTGAAAACAAGATCAATTTGTGAGCAGCATTTTCATTTCCATAAATAAGATTTGATTTATTATAAATATCTTTAGGCAATTTAGGTTGAATCATAGAGCGTACATCACGACCTGTTTTTCTATCTATAAGCTCAGAAGTGATCAAATTTTTACTAACAAAGAGTATATCTTCAAAATTGATTTGTCTTGTCTCTTTACCTCTTGTAAGGTTTATATCTAATCCTATGACATAAGCAGACCAACCTTTTATGCCAGGTATTGGAAGCTTGTCTACAACTTCAGCACTATTAATCTTTACATTTGGATTTCTATCTAGTTTCTTTTTTACATAATTTATAACATCACTGTCACCGCCTGCAATCGCTAGACTACTTGCGATCATCATGACGCTCAATGATTTCAACATCGATGACATCACACTCTCCTTCTTGAAATTGATCCGTTTTAATATTACTATTTTTCTCTCGTTTTGAAAGTCTGTTTACTATTAGGTTGGTAAATACTCCAAAATATAGCAGTATTCCTATAAAGTCAGTAAAAAAACCTGGAACAATAAGTAGTATTGCTCCAATAAGTGCAGACAAATTTTGTTTCTGAAATGTCTCAGGAGTAATTTCACCTTCTACCATAGCCCTGACATTTTCAAAAAAAGTATATCGAAAGTTTGTTAATAAAAGTAAACCTGCAAACGCACTTACAACAATTTCTATAAAGGTCCAAAAAGGACCTATAGCAGAGCCTATTTCAACAGAAACAAATGTTTCCAAAAAAAGGTAAATAAAAAAATAGATCATTGCATACTTTCTATAACACTATTTACAATATCATCAACCATCACATCTTTACGATTCAGTGTTGACCTTTCAATAAGCTCAACACACCCATCAGCCAATTTTTTACCAATAACTACAGCATAAGGAATACCTATAAGCTCAAAATCTTTCATTTTAAAACCAAATCTTTCTTTACGATCATCAAGAAGAACATCTACTCCCTTGGATTTTAAATCATTATAGATTTTCTCTCCTACCTCTTTTTGCTGTTCATCTTTTATATTCCCGATAATTACAACAACTTCAAATGGTGCAACTGGTACAGGCCAGATAGAGCCTTTCTCATCATGATGTTGTTCTATAATAGCAGCAAGAAGACGACTGACACCAATACCGTAAGTTCCCATAATAAATGGTCTATTCTTGCCGTTTTGGTCTAAAAACTCTGCCTTCAAAGGTTCAGAATAGCGAGTACCTAATTGAAAAATATGACCTACCTCAATCCCTTTTGTAAATTTCAGCTTTCCACCACATTTAGCACATTGGTCACCCTCTTTTGTCTGTGCAATATCTGCAAAATGCAAATCTTTTAAATTGGTTAAATTTGCACCAACTATATGGTAATCTTTTTCATTTGCACCACATATCATATGACTTGCATTTTTAAGTGTCTCATCAAACACCTTTTTTATATTTGGATGAGCAATCTCTTCATGAAATGGAGGTGTATCTTCCAATACTTTTGCATTTCGAATCAACTCTACCGGTCCCATAAATCCAGGAACCAATCCTGCTGCTTCAAGCTCTTCTTCAGATACATCTATTAGTTCATTTGCACCTACACTATTAGTAGCTTTAACCTCTTGAAGTTCATCACTTCCACGCAGGAAAAAGAGAATAATTTCACTCTTTCCTTCATCATAAAGAGCTTTTTTTGCAACTGTTTTGATTAAATAGTATGGATCAACACTGAAAAACTCAGATAAATCTTCAATTGTTTTAATATCTGGTGTACGGAACCGATTGAGTAGTGCTTCTGGTGCTTCAGCTTGTGAATCAGGTGTTTTACGCTTTGCAGCTTCAATATTAGCTGCATAATCACACCCATCACATACTACTATTGTATCTTCACCACTGTCAGCGAGAACCATAAACTCTTTACTTCCTTCACCGCCAATAGCTCCACTGTCAGCTTCAACAACACGAAAATCTAGCCCCATACGAGTAAAAATTTTTCTATAAGTCTCTTCCATCAGGTTAAATTCTCTAACCATATCTTCATGGCTATCATGAAAACTATAGCCATCTTTCATAATGAATTCTCGACCACGCATCAAACCAAATCTAGGTCTTGCTTCATCACGAAATTTAAGATTTATTTGGTAGAGATTTAGAGGAAGCTGTTTATAGCTATTTACAAACTGTTTTGCTAATTCTACCATCATCTCTTCATGTGTAGGTCCCAAAACAAACTCATTTGATTTTCTATCTTTAAAACGCAAAAGTTCAGCACCATACTTTTCATAACGACCACTCTTTTTCCAAAGCTCAGTTGGTGTTACAAACCCAAGTTGAACCTCTTGGCAACCTGCATTGTCAAGCTCTTCTTTAATAATTGTTTTCACTTTATCCAAAACTTTTTTTCCAAGTGGTAAAAAATCATACACACCACTGGCTACTTGGTAAATAAATCCACCTCTTACCAAGTAAATATGACTAGGAAGTACAGCATCTTTTGGTGCTTCTTTAAGTGTTGGAATCAAAAGTTTTGAAAATCTCATCTTACATCATCCTTCATAATAAATTCGCATTTATATTTATCCATCATTTTTACTTCAGTATCTATATTAAAAACATATTTCATAGCTTCAATGACTGTATCGGCACGAGGTTGTTCAGCAACTTCTCTTAACTGTTTTGTAGGAGTATGTAAAAAATTATTAAATGCATTGTGAACAAGCTTTTCTACATTTTTTCTTGTTTCAGGTGGTATGAACCCTTTTTTTATAGCCCTTTCAACTTCTTTCATTGCTGACTCTTTTGCACGTTCTCTTATATCTTTAATTAAAGGATCTATCATTAATGTTTGTAACCACTTGAAAAAATCCATTGTATAGCGGCCTACAATTTCATACGCTTTTCTTGCCTGTTCTCTACGCATAGAGAGATTTGTATTTACAATCTCCTGCAGATCATCTACAGCATAAATATTGATACTTTTATCCTTGACTATTTCAATATCTCTTGGTACTGCAAGGTCAAACCAATAACGCTCAAATTGAGACTCATCTACCATTTCATCTGTAATAATAGGGTGAGGCGCACCTGTGGCACTAAAAAGAAGCCTATATCTGTTTATATATTCAGGCAGAGAATGAAATGGTTCTACATCAATTCTCTCTCCAATTGACTTGGCAATATTTTTTGCTCTCTCCATAGAACGATTAAAAATGATTACATTACAGCCACTAGCAACCAAATGTTTTGCTACAATTTCACTCATCTCACCGGCACCAACTACCAAGCCTGTATACCCCCCAAGGTTCCCACCCATAACCTCTTTTGCTTGAGAAACTGCAGCACTTGCAACAGAAACAGGACTTTTAGATATGCTTGTACAGTTTCTAACTTCTGCAGCACATTTAAAAGCAAAATGAATGAGTCTTGAAAGCTTTTGAGAACAAAATCCATTTTCATATGCAAAACGAAATGCATCTTTAAGCTGTCCGGCAATCTGTGTCTCTCCCACAACGAGACTATCTAAAGAAGATGCTACTGCAAAAACATGATGCACAGCACCTTCATCTTCATAAACATCAGCTCGACCTTCAAGCTCTTCAATTGAGAGACCGCTATGTAAATGAAGAGTTCCAAATACTGCATGCAATGCTTCTGAAGGATTTGAGGTACTTATAATAAATTCAACACGGTTGCAAGTTGATAGCAATATAGCTTCGTTTATACTCTTTACATTTAATACTTTTTCAAGTGATTTTTTCTTTTGCTCATCATTTGAAAATGCAAGTTTTTCCCGTACAGCTATATCTGTATTTTTATGAGAGTAGCTAACAACAATATACTGCATTAAAAATCCCTTTCAATCATAGCAGTAACAATATCAGCCAGTGAATCTTGACATTCGTTTTTCATTAGAGTTACTGCTTCATCACCCAATTTTTTGGCATAAGAGTAAGATTTTTTCAAAGCACCTGTCTCTTCCATTACTTTACGTATCCATATCTTTTGATCTTCTGTAAGTTTTGCTCCGTGTAAGCTTAGAAGTTTTGCTTTATTATTTTCATCTAAAGCTTCATAAAGATAGATATATGGTAAAGTAGTTTTACCCTCTTCATAATCTGCCATAGCCGGTTTTCCAAGCTGTTCAGAGGTGCTTGTTATATCAAGAATATCATCAATTATTTGAAATGCTATTCCAAGATTACGACCATATGTTGCATAAACCTCTTTATCTTTCCCAGCTAAAATTGCAGCAGATGAGGCACTAGCTTCAATCAATGCAGCTGTTTTTTGATAAATCATTTTCATATAAGCATCTATGTCAGGATTAAATTTGTCAGAAAGTCTTACATCCATGAGTTCACCAATACTTAATTGAGTAACAGCACTAGCAATAATGGATGAAATATCTTTTTTAAATGAGACAAGCTCTTCAAAGCCTTTTGAATAGAGAATATCTCCCATCATCACCGCTTGTTTGCTTCCTTCGGTAGCATTCAGTGACGTTACACCTCTTCTTGTCATTGCCTCATCTATAACATCATCATGAAGCAAACTTGCAGCATGAATCATCTCTATAACAGCAGCAAGCTTGATAGACTCATCACTCATTCCAGCAACTTTTAAAACTAGTTTTGCCCTTAATCTTTTACCTTTGGGTAGTAAAGAAAAAAGCTCTTTGATAGTTTTATTCTCTAATTCATCTATCCATAGTTGCATTTGTGACTCAACACGTTCAAGCATTACTTACTGTCCTTGTTTAAAATAAATTTCACTATTATCAAATGTTTGCATTAACAAGTCAAACCATGCTTCTTTCTTTTCCTCATCATATGCTTTAAAGACTAAAAGGGCATATGGAGTCTCAAGAGGTTTATATAAAGCATCTTTTGGCTTTGGAAAAAGATCAAATCTAAATGCATTGCGATGGTATGTCAAATATAAAAGTGGCTGAAACTTATGTTTATCATATGAAACATACATTACAAGCCCACCATTTATATAAAGAGTCCAGCGAAAGGCTAATTTATGAACTTGACCTGTTCGTTCAACTATCTCAACATGTTGAATTTGATCTTTTTTCAAAGCAAAACTGACATTGTGGGTCCACCATTCTGGTGACAACTCCGCAAAAAGAGAAGTCACCGAAAAAAAGATCCACAAAAAAATTTTACTCATTTTGAGTTAAAATGTTTGCTGTCAACTCAATATATTTACTTACTTTACAGTTATCAAGTTCACTTGATTGAGTAACTGCACGAGTTTTAATCTCTCTTTCAATAGTATCTTCATCAATATGCTCTTCTAACATCATTTCAAGAAGACAAACTCTCTCTACAAGCTTATCAAGCTCAAGCTCTACCAAATTACGATTTGCGTTATATACAATATCGAAAAATTTTTTCTTAGGTGAGCCACCAGAAAAGATATCCTCTTCATCTTCAAATAGCATAATTCCCCCTTTGATTATTTGAATTATTATAAAAGTAGCTATTATAGCATGCATACCTTAGAAGCGATAAAACCGTATGTCAAACATAAACTAGTTTCTTTCACTTCATGTTTCAGTATAAAAATACTTATTGAATATATTCTTATTTTAAAAATGTAAATTCTTACATAATTCTTCTTAAATTTTTATACGATACAAAACAGAATAGAGAAGTGGAACATAATAGAGATTTAAAATTGTTGCCCAGATCAAACCAAATCCAAGAGTAATTGCCATTGGCTGTAAGATAAGTGCTTGTCCTGAAGCAAAAAATATTAGTGATGATAGCCCTAAAACCGTTGTTAATGATGTAAGTAAAATTGGACGAAGTCTGAGTTTTGCTCTCTCAAGCAATTCATCCAAAGATTTTGCATTTTTAATAAAATCGATCATAATAAGACCATCATTTACAACAACTCCACAAAGACCAACTATACCAATAAGACTAGGCATTGTAAGGTTTATCCCCATAACTTTATGACCTACTAAAACACCTAAAATAGATAAAGGTATAGTTGAAAGTGTAATAAGAGGCAAAGCAATTGAGTCAAACATCCAAACAAGTGCAACAAAAATAAGAAATATAGCAATAACCGCTGATCGTATAATTTCAGTTTTTACTCTTCTATTCTCTTTCTCTTCACCTTTTATATCAACAGATATACCATTTTTTTCAAAATCTTCAAAAATTGGAGAGAGTTTTTCCATCACTTCTGCTGATGTAATAAACTTTTTATCTAATGATGCATAAACAGTACTTACTCGTTTACCATCTACTTTAAATATTTTTGCCAAGCTTTCTTTTCTCTCAATATCTACAATATCTTTTAAAGATACAAAACGGAACTGACCTGGTACTTGCAATTCAAAATGTTCAAATCTTTTCAGACTATCTTTGTTACTATCTTGGAGTCGAATACGTACAAGACCTTCATCATTAAACATTTTGGCATACTCACCCTCTAAAAAGAAAGGTTGTAGTGCCTGAACTAAAGCTCCTTCTGTAAATCCAAGCTCCTGACCATATCGGTTGATTTTGAGTTTATACTCATCAACTCCAGGCTTTGCATCATCTGTAATATTCTCTACTCCTTTAATCTTTCCAAGAGCCTTTTTAACACGTTCAAGAGCAACTGCTACTTTTTTGCTTTCTCCTCCAAAAGAGAGTTCTATATCACTTTTTACAATTCCAGCTTGCGGAACAATGACATTAATCTCTTTAAAAAGCTTACCAAACTCATCACTTCTTTTCTTAAATGGCTCAACAAGCTTTTGAATCTGAGCTGCAATCTCTTGAGCTGAATGTTTACGAATCATATCGCTACTGTCATATTCAGGGCTTAAATATGGATTTATATATTTATCAAAAAAGTTTTTAGGTACCGGTTCGTGCAAATTGACAAAAAGATGAAAAAGATTGTCAGCATGTTCACCTTTATTATTGCTGTCAACCTTAAGCCCTATAACAGCAGTAACAGAAGACACATCCTCTTTTGATAGATTATCTAAAAGTATTTTCTCAAGTTTAGATACAATTTTTTCATTATCTTCAAGGTCATTGTTAATATCAACTTCACCATTTACATAGATTTGTGTAGTATCAAATTCAGGAAAGAGTTGAAAACGACTCTGCGAAGCAAAAACCCATGTAGTAAATAGTATAGAGCCAACAAGTAAAGGAAGAGAGATGTACTTATAGCGAATTAATGGTGAAAGAATTGCACGATAAATCTGATAATTTTTTTGCCAAAAACGCTGAGAAAATCCTAACTCTTTTGTAGGTTTAAGCATATCTTTTGCATGAAGTGGCAGAAAATAGAATGCTTCAAAGAGTGAGCTTAGTAACAAAATTGTAATCATAACAGGTAATACTTTTATAAACTCACCAAGTTTTCCACTTAGCATCAAAAGTGGTAAAAATGCAAACACTGTTGTCATAGTTGCCGTTAAAACAGCCGGGAACATCTCAACTGATCCCTTGACGGCAGCCTCTTTAGGCTCCATACCCTCTTCAATGTACCTGTATATATTTTCAGCTACTACTATTGCTTCATCTACCAACATTCCAAGAGCTATTAAAGCTCCAAGCAGTGTAAGCATATTTAAACTGTAGCCAAGTATTTCAGATGCTACAAGACCTATCATAAAACTGACAGGTATTCCTATTGCTACAACTAAAGCAATACGGGCATTGACAAAAAGAAGCATAGATAAAAAGACTAAACCAAGACCAAAAATGATGTTTGAAACTACAGTATTAAGGCGGTTTTTTATCCATATAGATGTATCAGTATAAACATCAAATGTAAACTCAGGGAACTTTTCTTTGTAGTTTGCAAGTAATTTACGAATATCTTTTGAAAGGGCAATTGCATTACCCTCTTCTGATTTGCTTACAGAAATAGATACATTTTTTATGCCGTTGTAGTGTGAAATCTCCGTTGGATCGCTTAATTGAAATTTCACTTCTGCAATATCTTTTAGAAATAGAGTTTTACCATCAATATGAAGTATTGTATTTTTTAACTCTTTTAAATCTTTTTCACCATTTATAGTACTTATAAAAAGATGTTGACCGCGTTGTTTGACTGCACCCACAGGAAAAATGGAAGCAAGTTGCGAAAGAACACTCACAACAGAATGTTTTGAAAGTCCAAGAGCATCAACTTTTGCACTATTTATGAATATATCCAATTCATCATCTGCATCACCATAAATGACAATATCACTTAAATCTTTGAAACCGGCTAAATCACTCTTTATGGCATCAGCAACTTTCAATAACTCTTTTTTGGGTTTGTCTGCAGCAACAGCTATTATGACAAGCGGAAAGTTTCTTTTAGCTATTTTTGCTACTGGCTCATCCATATCACTTGGAAGGTCACGCCGTATATTTGAGATGATATCTTTTGCATCACTTAGTGTTATATCTGGATCATTGCCAGGTTTGATGTCTGCACCTATTATGAATGATCCATTTTTTATAACAGACTCTATGACATCTATTTCACTTAAATTTTTCAGACCATCTTCTATGGTATGGACTGCCATTTTATCTAGCAGATCAGCACTTGCACCTGTGTAGTGTCCTGTAATAGTTACCCTATCAAGATTGCCCGGAGGAAAAATCTCTTTTGGAATGTTGATATATGCAAAAACTGAAAGAGCTAATAAAAAAGTCAAGAAGATATGGTTTAGGATCGGTTTTTCTATTGCAAATCTTATAAATTTTTCTATCATACTTCTACTTTAAAAGAGAGTATCTAAAATTTGATTTTTGACTTTTATCTCCTCAACTTTACGACTTAAAAGCTTGTTTTCTTCAATTAAAGCTTCATATTGTGTCTCTAATCTGTCAATAGCCCTACTCTCATAATAGATGGAATTTCGCAAATAAATTTTTGGCAGTGTCAACATCAATATTATCATAATTGAAATAATGACAATAAAAAGAAATTCCCATTCTGCTACAGGATCATGCTGTGAAGCATCAAGAGCTTCAATCAACTCTTGCTTGTCATTAGCAGGCACTATATCTCCTTGAATTTAGAGTTGGAAATTTAGAGTTCAGAGTTAGAAAAATATCAAACTCTAACTCTAAATTCCTAGTCAATTAAATTTAAAAGCTCTTAGCTTTGCGCTCCGACTTCTTGGGTTCTGTCTTAGCTCATTTTCGTTTGCTATTAAAGGTTTACGATTTAAGGGCTTTCCTATATTATGATCATTTCCACATTCACAACGAAAGCTATCTGGTGGACATATACAAGAGGTGTTCCACTTTTTGAACCTTTGTTTTACTAATCTATCTTCTAGTGAATGGAATGTTATAAGTCCAACCACTGCACTGTTTGGTGGATTTTTTTCAAGTGCATCTAACAACCTTACAATCTCTCCAAGTTCATCATTAACCTCTATTCGAATCGCCTGAAAAAGTGGCGTAGCAGGATTTGTTTTGCCACGTTTTGGCAAAACCTTTCCAATTATGTCTGAAAGCTCTATACCGCTTTCAATAGATTTCTTTGATCGTGCATCTACTATAGCTTTAGCTACTTTTTTATATGCTTTTGTCTCTGCATACTCTTTAAAAATACGTTCAAGCTCTTCTTGAGAATATCCATTTACAACATCATATGCACTAAATTCAGCTTCAGGATTCATCCTCATATCAAGATTTTCTGAGAGAAAACTAAAACCTCTCTCTTTTTTATCCAACTGAAGAGAGGAGACTCCAAAATCTGCTAGAATTCCTGAGATTTCATATTTTTGTAAAAGTTTAGGAAGCAAATCGGAAAAACGTCCCTTGCGTGCTTCAAAACGATCTTTAAAAGACTCTAATCGTTTTGTAGAAAAATCTATTGCTTCAGGGTCTTGATCTATTCCAATTAAATGAATTTCTGGGAATTTTTTCAAAATAGCTTCACTATGCCCTCCATATCCAAGTGTACAGTCAATAAAAATACCATCTTTTTTTGGCATCTCTTCAAAAGATTGCAATACTTCATCCAACAATACAGGGATATGGGGAGTTTCTTTTTTCATTTTACCTCGTTTGATTTACATAATTAGTTAAAAAGATTATATCAAATTCCCTTTTAAGCTTATTTCAATAACTTAACAGCATTATATACAGTTTCAATCATTTTATGCATTTCATCATAAGTAATTATGTAAGGTGGCATAAAATATACGACATGCCCCAATGGACGCACAAAAACACCATTTTTTAGACAAAATTCAAAAATTTTCAAGTTTACTCTATCTTCAGGCTTATATCCTTTAAGCTCAACAGCAGCTATCATTCCTGTTTGACGTACCTCTTTGACATTTTCAAGAGATTCAAAAGGTTTTAGTAACTCTTCCATCCAAGATGCTTTTTTTCTATTTGCTCTTAAAACATCTTCATTTTCAAATATATCAAGTACTGCATTTGCACAACTGCATCCCAATGGGTTTCCTGTGTAGCTGTGTGAGTGTAAAAATGCTTTATACTCTAAATAGTCACAATAAAATGCGCTATATATTTCATCATTTGTCATTACAACAGCCAATGGCATATAGCCACCAGTCAAACCTTTTGAGAGTGTCATAAAATCTGGAACAATACCAGCTTGCTCACAAGCAAACATAGTGCCTGTTCTTCCAAATCCAACAGCAATTTCATCTGCTATAAAATGAATTTTGTAAGATTTGCAAAGTTCGGAAGCAAGTTTTAGATAAACAGGGTGGTACATATGCATATATCCTGCACACTGCACCAAAGGCTCAACAATCATAGCAGAGATTTTGTCTCCTTGTGCTTTCAAAATCTCTTCTAATTTTTTGATTGCTTCATAAGCAGCCTCTTCACTTATATCCTCAGGTACTGGTGTTTGAATAGATTTTATCAAAATAGGCTCATAAGTTTTTTTGTATAGTTCAACATCACCTACAGACAGAGCGCCTATTGTTTCACCATGATAACTATTAGTTAAAGATAAAAAAAGCGGACGACTTTCACCTCTGTTTAAATGGGCATGATAACTCATTTTCAATGCCACTTCTATTGCACTTGAACCATTATCAGCAAAAAAGACTTTATTCAAATTACCTGGTGTTATTTTTGATAATCTTTCTGCCAAACGTACAGCAGGTTCATGTGTAAACCCTGCAAGTAAAACATGTTCAAGAGTGTGAGCTTGCTCTGAAAGTTTTTTTGTAATATACTCATTTGAGTGACCAAAAAGATTGACCCACCAGCTACTTATACTATCTATATAGCGATTTCCATCAAAATCTTCAAGCCATATACCTTTTGCAGATTTTACAGGTATAAGAGGAAGAGTTTCATGATCTTTCATTTGAGTACAGGGATGCCAAATATATTTTAAATCCCTTGAAGTAATTTCACTATTTTTCATACTAAAACCTTTTTATTTATTAAAATTGTATAATTTTATATTTTAAACAACAGACAACTCTATTCTGTTTACTTATAGCTTTGTCAATAACATTCATCAAACTTGACAGATTGTAAAGTATCAAGAAAATATCGATAAAATCGGAACTTCCATAGCCTAATTTAATCCGGAATTAATTTCGAATTCAATAAAATCATTAAAGTAATTATAGCGCATACTCTTGCGTAATTTTAAAAATTTAAGGCAAATCATGATTAGTTGGATGCAAAAACACAGAAAATATCTTGTTGTAACAATTTGGATTAGTACTATTGCTTTTGTAGGTGCAGGATTTGTAGGATGGGGAACATACCAGTATGGAAATAAAAGCAACAGTGTAGCAAAAGTAGGTGATATTCCAATAACAGTAAAAGAGTTTCAAATTGCATATAATAATACTTACCAGCAATATAATCAAGCATTAGGTGGTAAACTTGATGAAGCTACTGCGAAAAAATTAGGTTTACAAAAACAGGTATTACAGTCATTAATTTACCAAGCACTACTTAAAAATTTTGCAAATGAATATGGTATTGTTGTCAGTGACGAAGAGGTTCAAAATACAATATTGTCAATACCTGCGTTTCAAAAAGATGGAAAGTTTGATAAAGCAACATATACAGCAATACTGCAAAGTATGAGAATCAAACCAAAAGCTTTTGAAGAAAATATAAAAAACGATATTTTAATAAAGAAAACAATCTCTTTATTAACACCAGGTGTTGGAGAATTGGAACTTGAAGCTTTTGGAGCAGCTGTTTTTATGGCTGACAAATTAAAATATAAAGTTTTTACAGCAAAAGATATAAAAGTAAATGTAAATGAGGAAGAGTTAAAGAAATACTGGGAAGAGAATAAAAACAGATATATGACCCCTAAAAGATATAAACTCGCACTTACTTGGGTAAAAGCATCTAACAAACTTCCAGATGAAAACTCAATTGAAAACTACTATAAAGAGCACCGTACAGACTTTACAGATAAAGATGGAAAAATTATTCCATTAGAAGAAGCTCGTAGCTCAATAATTAAAAAGCTTCAACTTAAAGCATCGAAAAAGAGTGCTCAGTTAACATATATTGATATGAAGAAGGGTAAAAAATCTCCTGAAGAAGAGAGAATAGTAGATAGTGGTGATCCTGTTTTTTCTGTTGAAATCTGGGAAAGCATCGAAGGAGCTACTCTTGGAACAGTACTTAAGCCAAAAGTCTCAGATGACAAATATATTGTCATTAAGGTTGTCGAAGTCATACTCCCTCAGCCAAAAACATTTAAAGAAGCATACAATGAGGTAAAAGAAGATTATATTTCTAAGAAACGACTTGAGCTTTTACAAAAGAAGGCTGAAGAAGCAGTTAAAAACCTTAAAAATGCACAAGTCTCTGATTTTGTTACACGTGACAGTGTTGACAAACTTCCTCCATTGACAAAAGATGAAGCTTCTCAATTTTTACAGAAACTCTTCTTAACAAATTTGTCAAAAGGGACGATATTACTTGACAATAAAGCTGTCAGTTATGAAGTAGTGGAACAAAAGTTGCTTGATTTAGATAAGTTAAATGAGAAAAAGTCACTTATCGAAGATAATATTAAAAAGGTAAAATTAAGTCAAATTGAAAGCAACTTAATCACTAAGCTACAGCAAAAATATGCAATTGAAATATATTTAAAGGAAACCGAGTGAGCAGACCACTCCTTGCAATTGACATCGGATCTAGTAAAATAAGTGTAGTAATTGCTGAACAAAAAGATGATGCTATAAACATAATTGGTTCAGGTGTCGCTAAATCTCAAGGGGTAAGAAAAGGAACTATTACAAATATTGAACTTACTTCACGTTCAATACGTCAAGCATTAAGCGATGCCAAAAGAGTAGCAGGTACAACATCTAATAAAGCAATTATCTCAATATCAGGTGCATACACTAGATCTATAAACAGCTCTGGAATTGTAAATATTCCACAACAAGAGATAGGTACAAAAGAGATCAATCGTGTAATGCAAACAGCACTATATAATGCAAATATTCCAAATGAGTATGAAGTTTTACATGTACTTCCATACAACTTTAAAGTAGATGAACAAGAGTTTATTGAAGATCCATTTGGAATGAATGCAAGTCGCCTTGAGGTAGATACACATATCATAACTACTCAAAAATCAAACCTTAGCAATTTGAAAAAAGCAGTTAAATCTGCAGGAATTGAGATAGAAAATGTTGTACTTGCCGGTTATGCCTCTGCAATCTCAATTTTAAATCAAGATGAGAAAGAGTTAGGAGTATGTGCCATAGATATGGGAGCATCAACATGCAATATGGTTGTACACTCTGGCAACTCAGTGAGATTCAATACATTTCTTGCAGTTGGTTCAAACCATATTACAAACGATCTTTCAATGGCACTTCATACACCATTGAATATTGCTGAAAAAATAAAAATAGATTATGGTTCTCTTAAATCCCCTTCTAATGATTTGATAGAGATACCTGTAATTGGTGATGAGAATGAAAAGCATGAAATATCACTTGAAATTGTTTACAATGTAATACAGGCACGAGTGCAAGAAACATTAATGATATTGGCTAAAGAGCTAGAAAAGAGTAATTTAAAAGAGCAAATAGGTGCCGGTATTGTTTTAACTGGAGGAATGACCAAGCTTGATGGTATTCGCGAATTGGCAATGGCAATTTTTGACAATATGCCTGTGCGAATAGCTAAAGCACGACCAGTTGATGGTGATTTTGGTCCATTAAATGATCCTGCATTTGCAACTGTAATGGGTCTTTTAGAGTATGCAGCAGGTGAATATACACAATATGAAATAGACTCAAATCGTAAAATGATTCATAAAAAGGAGCCAATAGTATCAAGCAATGGAGATTTAAGTGATATTTCACTTGCGTCTACATCTGATACAACTGCAGATGAGACTCCTCCTAAGCTGAATGATGGAGATATAAAACAGCAACTTGCTGAGATTACACAAGAAGAAAATAGAGAGACATTAGGTCAAAAAATAAAAAAGATGTGGCATTGGATGACACAGATATTCTAGGAAGGAGTTGATAGTGAATAATAATGAAAAATTTAGTATAGAGGAATCACCTACTTTAGTAGGAGCAAAAATAAAAGCAATTGGCGTAGGCGGCGGTGGCGGTAACATGATTAACCATATGATTAATAGTGGTATAACAGATATAGATTTAATTGTTGCCAATACAGATGCGCAAGCCCTCGAGACTTCAAATGCACCATATAAGATCCAATTAGGTGAAAAGCTTACAAAAGGACTTGGTGCAGGAATGAAGCCTGAAATAGGTCAACAATCTGCAATTGAAAGTTATGATGCAATTAAAGAAGTATTAGATGGAGCAGACATTGTATTTGTCTCTTCAGGACTTGGAGGTGGAACAGGAACCGGAGCAGCACCTGTTATTGCACAAGCAGCTAAAGAGATTGGTGCACTAACTGTTTCTGTTGTTACAAAACCATTCCGTTTTGAAGGAAAAAGAAGACAAAAACTAGCTGAAACAGGATTGGAAGAGCTTAAAAGAGAGAGTGACTCGATTATTGTAATACCAAATGAAAAGCTATTAAGTATTGTCGATAAAAACCTGGGAATCAAAGATAGCTTTAAAATGGTAGACAATATTCTTGCTCGTGCCGTTAGTGGAATAAGTAACGTTATCTTGTCTAGAGGCAAAAATGACATTAACCTTGACTTTGCTGACGTTAATACTGTTATGAGTCATCGTGGATTGGCACTTATGGGTGTTGGTGAAGCCACTGGACCAAGTGCTGCATATGAAGCTATCAAAAATGCAATTGAGTCACCACTGCTTGACAATATGGATATTAAAGGTGCAATGGGTGTTCTTGTACATTTCCAAATCCATCCAGACTACCCTATTCTTGAAATAAGTGAAGCAATGAGTGTTGTAGAAGATAATGCAGATGAAAATGCTCATGTGATTTTTGGTACAACTACAGATGAAGCAATGCAGCCGGATGAAGTAAAAATTACAATAGTTGCAACTGGCTTTGAAACAGAAAATAGTGATGAGAATGAAGAGAGTAAAAAAGAGAGTCCAAAACAGCAAATAACTCTCGTAAAACCTGAAATCAATGAAGAGTCAATTCCTGCTAGTACACCTCGTGTTAAAGTAGTTGGTGGATATGATAATGAGGAGATATTAGATATTCCTACTTGGATGCGAAATCAAATGGATTAAACTCATTTAATAACTATTCAACTCCTTCTTATAAATCCGCTTTATGCGGATTTATATTCTACTTCTTCTCTTGAAAATGAATTGGTCCTTCACTTTTACCATCTAAAAACTGTCTTACATAAGGGTTATCTGTAGATTTAAAGTGTTCAGCATCACCAGTTTCAATAATCTTACCATCATACAGCATAGCAAAATAGTCACCAGCTTTAAAACTCTCTTTGATATCGTGAGAAATAAGTACAGATGTTACGCTAAGTCTCTCTTTTAATTGAACTATCATTTGAGAAATCAAATCACTAGTAATAGGATCAAGCCCACTGGTTGGCTCATCATAAAGAATTATCTCTGGATTTAAAGCTATTGTTCTTGCCAAACCTACACGCTTTCTCATACCGCCACTCAACTCATCTGGGTAAAGATTTAAAACTTCTGATGGCTTTAATCCAACCATTTCCAATCTCTCTACCACCCTAGACATTATCTCATCTTCACTCATATTGGTATGTTCACGTAGTGGAAATGCTATGTTCTCAAAAATATTCATACTATCAAAGAGTGCTCCACTCTGAAACAGAAAACCAACCTTTTTACGAATTTTACGAATTTGTTCCTCATTTGCTTGGCTTATCTCTTCACCATCAACCCAGATTTCACCACTGTCTGGTTTTAGAAGTCCTACAATATGTTTGATAATTGTAGATTTTCCACCACCTGACAAACCAAGTATTACTGTAGTCTTGCCTTTTGGAATATGTAAATCTATACCTTTAAGTACCTCTTTTGGACCAAATTGTTTCTTTAAACCTTTAATCTCTATCATTTACAATAGCCTTAGACAATCTTTCTATACAGATAACGCCCTAACAATACAGTTAATGCTACGATAAAAATCTTAAAGTCCCATTCAGACATCATATGCGCATTTTGAAACAGCTTGTTATCTAGTATAGACTCACCCTGCTTTTGAAACTCAACTATTTGAGGGGTATAGTAAAGAGTAAACATAAAACCTGTCCAGACAGTTACAAATGCAGAGTAAAATGTGATCTGATCTCTATAAAAACGTAAAAAATGGTAACCTTCTGCTACAAGAATGGCAATTGAAGTGATATTAACAAGCCAATTCATTTTAAGAAATATTTGAGTCATTATGAGCCCTTCTTGATAATGGCTTAAAACTCCTCCTCCAAGCAGATCATCTGCGTGAAAGATAACAGGAGCTGCAAAAACTCCGGCACATAGTCCAACACCAAGTGTTATGCCTAATAGCATCAAATATGGAATCCAAACCTTTTTTGGCATAGATAACTCAATTGTCGACTTTGGTATCTCTTTATTCATAATTACCTACTCTCTTCTATTTAGTTCTCTTAATTGTATCTAAAAAACATACAATTAACTAAGTTTTTCTAATAATCTTTTTTCAATCTCATTTTCATCAATATTTTCAATTTCTGATTTAGAATAGATCGCAAGTAGGGTTACATCATCATTTTCTATATAAAAGTATATAACTCTATAACCTCCACTTTTACCTTTTTGATTATCACTATTTTTAAGTCTTAATTTATAGCAGTTTTTTCCAATTGGAGTACCTATTTGATGTGGTTCATTGATAGATAAAATTTTCAATAAATTTTCATAATCTTTTTTAATACTTCTATACTTTCTTGACAACTTTTTTAAGTCTTTCCCAAATGAAGGTACATAGTTTATCTTATAATTCATTCAATAATTTCCAAGCATCTGGTAACTCTTTATTGCTTCTTTTAGCCTCAATCATCTCATTATATGCATTTGCTATATGCGAAGAAATCTCTTCTATTTTCTTATTTTTATGATTTTCAATATACTCATTTATTGCATTTTTTACTAATGTTTGTGGATTTAAATTTAGATTTTTAGCCAAGTTTATTAAAGTATCTTCTGTTTTTTTATCTATTATGATCTCCATAAAATTAATCTCCATATGGTATTAAAATTCTATAATTATTATATCAAACAATTACAAATTTACAAGCCAACCATCTCAATAGCACTAACTCCACCGCCCATCTTTTTGACTCTAATTTGCAAAGGTATATGCTCTTTTAATGCCTCAACATGAGAGATTACCCCTACCATTTTCCCCTTACTCTCCAACAGATTCAATGCTTCAAGAGCAGTTTCAAGGCTGTTTTTATCAAGTGTTCCAAACCCCTCATCAAGGAAGAGTGAATCGATGGAGATTCTTTGACTTGCTAATTCAGAGAGTCCAAGAGCAAGAGATAAACTTACCAAAAAACTCTCTCCTCCTGAAAGTGTTTCTGCCGGACGTATCTCATCTCCTTGGTACTTATCGACTATATCAAGCTCTAATAGGTGATTTTCCACTTTTCGACGAATAATGTAGTAACGGTCTGTCAATATTTTCAGATGGTGATTTGCCAAATAGATAAGCTGATCAAGCGTAATGCCTTGAGCAAACTTTGAAAATTTTGCTCCATCAGCAGAGCCGATGAGTTCATTTAGTTTTGTCCACTCATCCAACTCTCTTTGCATCTGCTGAATTTTGACAAGTCTCTCTTCTAATCTTAAACGGCTCTTTTTATCTGTATCAAGCTCTTGTGTAATCTTTCCAATCTCTCTTTGCACAGTTTCTAAACTCTCTTTAATCTCTTTAAGCTTACTCTCCAACTCTTCAATCTCTCTATCTGTCACAGCTTTTGCTTTATGCTCTTCAAGTCTCTTTTTTGAATCTTGCAGAAGTGCTTTTGTTTCATTAAAGTTTTGCTCTAACCTCTTGCAAATCTCTTCCAATACCTCTCTTTCATCAGCAGGTAAACTAACTTCACGATAAGCTTTTTCTGACTCAAACCCACTTTCTTTTAACTTATGCTCAAAAGTTTGCTCGCTACTCTTTAAAGTCTCTTCAAGAGTTTTTAGCTCACTCTCCATACTTTTATGTGATCTCTGCTTCTCTTGTAGTGTAGCTGTTAGAGTAGAAAACTCTTCTCTTCTATTTGTCATTAACAATCTTTTACTCTCAAGAGATCTATTTATCTCTTCTTCATATTTATCAATATCAATAACGTTAAGAGTCGATGTCTGCTTCTCTTGAAGCGTTTTAACCTCATTTTTTATCTCTAAAACTCTATTTTTAAACCCGTCAATCTCTTGAATCAATGAAGCGATTTTTGTCTCTTTCTCTTTTTTTGCAATAGCCTGTTGCTGATAAGTCTGCTCTATCTTACCAAGCCTACTTTTTATCTGCTCAAACCTATCTCCTCTTTTTGTAAGCTCTTTAAACTCTGCATCAGCTCTCTTTGCATCAAAAGTAAGTCCAAAACTCTCCCACTCTTTACTAAGTTCAGCCTCAATTTCCTTACAATCTTTTTGAAGCTCTGACTCTTTTTGATTTATATGCTCCAACTCATTTTTAGATACCCTACAACTCTCTTCTATATCTCTTAAAAGATTCTGTTTCTTTTGAAAATCATCTGTAAGCTTATCTCTTCTTTTAAGCAACTCTCTCTTTTCATCCCTCTTTGAAGAGATTGTTGACAACTCTACCTCAACACTCTGCAGTGTCTCTTCTAACTCCTTTTCACTCTCATCACTAACACTAAAGTTCTCTCTTTTAAAGTACCCTTCTATCTCTTCAACTTTTGCTCCAATCTTCTCTATCTCTAAAAGAGAGCTCTCAAGCTGTGCTTTTAGTGCTGCCATATCTGCCGTAACTCTTGAGAGACTCTCTTCACTCTCTTGCAATGACTTCTCTTTCTCTTTTAACTCTTTTTCTGTCTCATCCAAAGAGAGTTTCATATACTCTTCAACATAAGGGTGTTCCGTTGAACCGCATAAAAAGCAGGGCTTACCCTTAACCAATCTCTTCCGATCCTCTTCATACTTTTTGATCAAAATCTCTTGTTCTCTCTTCTCTTTAAGAGTAGCGACGTGATCTTTAAGAGCAGTAATCTTCTGCTCCATCTGCTCTGCCAAGCTTTTGCTTGATGCTATCTTCTCTTCAATCCGAACTTTTTCTTCAAGCTCATCTTTTAAAAGTTTTGTTAACTCCCTATACTCGCTTAAGTACCGTTTTATCTCTAAATACTCTATCTCTTTATCTCTAAGTTCAGGTTCTTTTCGATCAAGCAGTTCTACTTCATCTTCAATCTTCTTATATCTTTCATTAACTTCACTCAAACTCTTCTCAATCGGTTCTATCTCCAACCTAAGACGATTTATCTTCTCATCTTTTTCATTAATCTCATTAACACATCTCTTCTTCTGCTCTAAAACACTATTCAAATCTTCCTGACTACTCTGCAATCTTTTTAACAACTGCTCAATTAGACTCAATCTTTTACCAAGATTCTCATCTAAAGCGTGTTCAGATAGGTAGCTTTTACAATTTTCAATCTCTTCTAAGAGCTTCTCCTCTTCAATCTTTAACTTATCAAGCTCTTTCTCCAACTCTCGTTTTATACCATCTTTTCTTTCCATCTCATTTTTTAAAGCAGTAATCTCTTTTACTTTATTGCTAGTCTCTACTTTAATCTCCCTTGCCTTCTGTACCTTTTGACTCTCGATTTTATGCCTTTGAGACTCTTTCTCATACGCATCTTCAGCCTGCTTACACTCACGCTCAAGCTCATTAACACGCTTTAGTAAAACTGCAATCTCTTCTGAAAGCTCTTTTATCTCTCTTTCTCTCTTTAATAGACTTGTCTTTGCATCTATCTTTTTAGTATATAAAGCATCAAGCTCCAACGCTTTTAAAGCCAACTTTAACCTATCAAACTTCTCACTATTTTGCTCTTTTTGTAAGGTAGCTTCATTGAACTTTTTACTATTTTGCTCATACTCTTCAGCAAGCTTTACTAAATCTTTTTTCCATTTAAGCACACTCTCTGCAAGTGTCAACTCTTTTTCTATCTTAACTTTCTCATCTTGATTCTTTTGTAGTAACTCTTCAAGCTCTTTACGAACTTCTGGCTCTAAAACCTCTATTCCTTCTAAAGCACTCTTCTCTTTCTCAACATCCTGTTTGAATTGAGAATATTTGCTATATGTAAGTTTAGAAATCTCACTATATATCTTTGTACCGGTAATCTTCTCTAACAATGCAGATCTATCTTTCTCCTTTGCTTTTAAAAAGGCATCAAAACTCCCCTGCGCCAGCATCATCGACTGCGTGAAACGTCCAAAGTCAAGCCCGGTTATTCTCTCAATTTCTTTTGGAACCTCTTTAGTTCCAGAAACAATCACTTTACCTGTATCTACAAGGGCAAGCTCCATCTTAGGAGTTTGAAACTTTCCATCAGCTCTTTTTCTTGCCCTTCTAAGACTCCAAGAGCTTCGATAAACCTTTTTATCTATTTCAAACTCTACTTCACACATCGCTTCACCAGTACCGCGGGACATAAGCTCTCTTGGATTTAAGAGTCTTGCCGTACGCCCATATAAAGCACAAGAGATGATGTCAAGCAGTGTAGTTTTTCCGGAGCCTGTCTCTCCTGTTATGGCAAAGAGCGCATTTCCTTTTAAAAACTCTACAAAATCAATATCTGTCTCACCCTTTAGCGAGTTAATATTCAAAGCTCTAAGTCGTAAAATTTTCATTGCTCTTCCACCTCACTCAAAACCACTTTAAAATGCGAAACAAGTCTCTCTTTAAGTTCATCATCTGCTATCTCATCCATCTCTAATCGCTTCATAAAGACATCTATAGGTTTAAGCTCATCAAGCGTATCGACTCTCATATCATTAGCAAAAAATGGATTCTCTTTTCTATCTACCTTTATCGCCAAAACAGAAAGCCCCAATCCATTTGCATACTCAAAAAGCTCTTGCGTAGTAGCGTGTGGATTATCATCTTTCAAATATATTTCTATCCAGACACTTTTATCGTTTATTTGCTCCAAATCTTTTTTAATAGATTTTTTATCACCCTTTAAAACCAACAACTCTCTAAATGAGGGAATCTCAACCCTTTCAACAGCCGCTTTTTTACCCTCAAATGTGACAATATTTACCATCTTCTTTGAATCAGCCTCACTGAAACTAAGCGGTATTGGCGAACCGCTGTACCAGACTTGACCTTCTCCAACCTTTTGGTTTAGATGCAAATGCCCCAAAGCAACATAATCAAACATTTTGGTTAAAAAGTCACTAGAGATATTTAGAACATTTCCAATGTATATCTCACGTTCAGACTCACTCGATTTGCTTCCAACAGTTGTAAGATGACCTGTAGCTATAATAGGAACATCCTTCCCACCTACTACCTCTAAAGCTCTTTTATAGATATTTTCATAGTAATCTTTTATCCCATCATTTAGAGCTCTCTCTTTCTGCTCAGAAGTCAGCCCTCCAAAGCTTCTTCTTACAACACTGTCTCTAAGAAAAGGAACAGCACAAACAACACCCTGCAATCTTTTATCTTTATAGATATTAATGATACTCTCTTCATCCTCTTCGCCGCTTGCTATGACATTGATATCTAAAATTTTCAGAAGTTCACGTGGTGCTTTCAATGTAGCTACAGAATCGTGATTTCCTCTAACGATTACAACATTTTTACAATATGATTGATTAAGACTTTTTAAAAAGTTATAGTAGAGTTCAAGTGCATAATTTGGAGGTGTACCTGTATCAAAAATATCTCCTGAAACAATTAAAAGATCAATCTTCTTATTATTAATCAACTCTATAAGCCATTGAAAAAAGGCTCTATGCTCCTCTTCTCTGCTCTTTCCCATAAAGTTTTGTCCCAAATGCCAGTCAGATGTATGCAAAATTTTCAAAATATTCTCCTGTCACCCAAGCGTTTGTTTTATTTTACACTAAATTTATCAGTCTATTTATCAGTTTTCAAAAAAAGTTTAATAATCTATTTTGATATAATAGTACCAAAAACAGGGCATCATCAGTGATTCGGTTTATAACAGCATTTATTATATTAACTCATACTCTATATGCTGCTGCATTGCCTGTCAAATTTTCTGGTAATAAAACTTTTAGCGACCGTACTTTATATGAAGTAATAGGGCTTAAACCTCCACTCTTTTTTGAGTTTTGGAAGAGTGAGCAAAAACTCGATCCTAACAAAGTTAAAGCACTTACTCCATTGATTGAAAACTTTTACAAATCACACGGCTTTTATAATGCAAAAGCTAAAAGCGATATTAAAGATAACACAATAGTTTTCTTAATTAAAGAGAATGAACCTATCAAAGTTGCCAAAATATCTGCCATCTCAGCACTAGATATCAAACCTATTATTCCTTTTCATAATCAAGATAGATTTGATCCAGAAGCTTTTGTAAAAAGCAAAAAAGAGATTAGAAAATTTTACGCCAATCACCAATACTGTAATGTAGAACTAAATGCAAAAGCTTATGTTGATATAGAAAAAAACTTAGCATACATCGTCTATGATGTAAAACCGAATGAGAAATGTTTTTTTGGAAAAATCAGCATAGAGACAAAAGAGAATATCAGTCCTGAAATTATCAAATCTCTCCTATACTTCAAACAAGGAGATCCATACTCAACTGAACTTATTAAACGAAGTTACAAAGAGATTTATGCCAATGAAGGAATAGATAGAGTTATCATAGATGACAGCAGACACAATGGAAAGAGTGTACCGGTAGATGTAAAAGTATCAGCCTATCCAAAACCGATACACATCAAAGCAGGTGCAGGTTTTAGCAGTGATGAGGGAATAAACCTGCTGATGGGAATAAAACACCGAAATATTTTAGGAGACTTAAAAACAGTAGGCATTGAGGCACGATACTCGCAGATTAAGTCATATATTCAAATATTTACTGATGTTCCGTTGGTAAATCACTATCGACTTGGTGGAAATATTGCTATAAAAAGAGAGATATATGACGGTTACAATGAAGAGTCTTTGATTACAAGAGTAGATTTGAAACGATCTATATTTCCACATAGGTTTAGAGGAAGCATCTTTTATGAAGATATTGCTACAACAGACAGCAATGACCCAATAAATTTTCCAAATGGAAAACTGCAAATTTTCTCACCTGAAGGAAGCTGGGAAGTAGATAGACGTGACTCTATCATCGAACCATCAAAAGGGTACAGACTAAATGCAAGAGTGATGGGTTCAATCAAATCACAACTTTCAGATGCTACCTACTATAAACTCTTTTTATCAGGCTCTTACCATCTGCCTGTATCTTTTGGAGTAACCTCATTTCGTCTAAAATATGGAGCAATAAAACTGCTTCAAGGCCGAATACCTCCATCTTACAGATTTTACGCCGGAGGAATGAACTCAAACCGTGCTTATAACTTTAGACAATTAGGCCCTCAAAACAGTAACGGTGATCCTATAGGAGCTTTTAGCATTACAGAAGGAAGTGTCGAGCTTCGCTTTCCATTGAGTGAAAGTTTTAAAGCTGTTCTTTTTACAGATATTACATACCTTGGAGATACAACACTACCTGACTATCAAAAGCCATACATTTCCATTGGTCCTGGCATACGCTACAAAACACCAATAGGACCTATTGCACTGGATGTTGGATTTGATTTTAATGACTTTAGCCGATTTGCTATCCACTTTCATATAGGAGAACTATTTTAATGGGCAGGCTTTATGCAAAAATAGCCCTATTTTTACAAGCAATCATTATATTTTTTGGGCTATTTTTTTACATAACTCTTCACCCTGAAACAACAAAACTTATTGCCCAAAAGGCTCTTAAAGATAATGGTGTTCTTTTTAGCCGTATAGAAGGATGCCTCTTTTGCGGATTTACTCTTTATGATGCCTCTTATCAAAAAATATTTAATGCCAAAAAGATTGATATAAAATACTCTATCTTTTCACTAATTTCTGCAAATCCAACAATTAAAGAGATTAACATTGTTGAACCAAACATCTACCCTATGCATCTAAAGAAACAAAAGTCTAAAGAGCAAAATAAGAGTGATATATTGCTGCCGCCTATATTGGTAAAAAAGCTAAATATTAAAAACTGCACTATTAACCTTCCTAAAAATGAGAAAGTAGCATTCAATTTATATATAAAAAAACTTCTGTTTAAAAACAGAGATTTTGAGATAAAGAGTTTTAAAACAGATATAAAGACAGCATATGCATCAGGATCATTCAAAGGTAAGCTTAATAAGCAGACAATAACGGCAAATGGATATGGGACTATTTCTGAAAAATATAAAAGTTTGGCCAAATCAACTGTAAAAAATCTTCCTGAAAAACTCCCACTCAAGCTTAAAGTAGATATGCATCACCTAAAAGCCTCTACAAAGATAGATAAAACCATATTCTTAAAAGATGCAAATCTATCTATTCAAAATCTAACCTTAGATTTTAACTACCTTTTTAAAGAAAACTACTTCACTGCAAAGTCAAGCTACACTCTAAAACACCCAATAATTACGGCAAACTTAGATCAAAACATTCTCTTTACTCCATCATTAGCCTACTCCATAAAGACAGAAGGAAAAATAACCAAATCTCTACACCCTCTTCCATCTAAAGATTTTCAAATAGATTTGGCAGGAGATTTAAACACAATTACATCAGAACTATATATGGGACCATATAGATTAAGCATATTCAGCACTGACTATAAACAATTTGCTCTTCAAGCCTCATCAAAACCGCATATACCAAAATATATAAAAAATATGCCAGCTGTTTTTCTAAATCAAACTATTACACTCGAAGCAAATGCAACGGCAACATTAAAACCAAAACCTCTGTTAAAAGGCATCGTTACACTAGATGGCAACTACTCAAAGACAAAAAGCTTTTTTGAAATTGATCCAGATATGGTGTTGGTTAAATCAACAATAAATCCAAAAGTTGGCAATGAGGGAGTTTGGAAAAATATTCCAAAATCGATGATAGGAGAGATAAAAAGCTTTCTTTACCTAACAAAAGAGAAGAGAATTTTAAATGTTTCAACTTTAAAAAACTTTTTGACTCTTTTTGAAGAGAGAGGAAACATAAGTGGATGGGCTAATATTGGCAATCTCTCACTTAGTGCAAAAGGCAAGCTTAAAAAGGATGGAACTACAGATTTAGACTTTATAACCCACATAGAATCTATACAAAAATTGATGGAAGATTTTAACGTAAAATCAAACCTGACAATAGATGCAGAAGTAAACAGCAAATTCAACTTAGTACTGACAGATCATATGCAGCTTACATACCAAATAAAAGTTCCTTGGTATATAGTCCAACCAGATTCACAAACCATCTACTATGGACTAGAATCTAAACTCCAAGGAAAAATAGATGGAAACATAATAAGCATAGACAACTACACTGTAGGCTTCAATGAGCGTAAATTTATTCAAAAACGAAGCTCAACTTTTCATTTTGATGAAAACTTGTCGCTATTTATCGACAATCTAGCTATTTTAGATAAAGCGGATTTAAAAGGGTACTTCAACATTAAGCAAAGCAGAGCAAAGCTGTCAATAAAAGGTGTTCAAGTACACTACAATGGTCCTGAAGGAAATATAACCACAAATATAAATGTAAATGCCTCCATATCTAAAAAAGAAGTTAACATTGAAGGAGATGTTGAGGTTGTAGATGCAACTATCACTTTCAAACCAATTAAAGAGTACACAGTAAATGATGAAGATATCATCATAATTCAAGATATCAAAGAGCCAAGCAAAACAAAAAAGAGCATAAATATACACATATATTCTAAAAAACCTCTTCTTTACAAAATCCCAATGGTAAAGGCATATTTTATTCCAGATATCACTATATGGAAAGAGAGTAAAAAATCAACAGAACTTTTAGGAATGGTAAAAGTAACAGATGGATCAATCAATGTTACAGAAAAACATTTTAACATAGAGCCTTCAGAAATTTACTTTTACGGAAGTCACCCTATTAATCCTTACTTAGATCTGCATATACTTTATGAACTCAACTTTAACAAATTCCATATTTATGTAAGCCATACACTCTCAAACCCTGTGTTTCTCTTCTCATCAGAACCACCAATGAGCCAAAACGATATTATGAGCTATATACTATTTGGTGAACCAGCAGGAGAAGCTTTTAAACAAAATGGCGGTACTGAAAGTACCATTGGTACAATGCTTTTAGGAACAGGTCTAAAAAATGCCATTGGATCAGCTACAGGCATACGATTTGATACACTAAACATCATCAACAGACCAGAAGGTGGATTTGGCATAGAGGTTGGCAAAGACATCAACAAACGGTTACGCATTATCTACAGAAACGACACCATCTCAAGCTTCATAATCCAATACAAAGCTACAAAAAGTATACGCATAGATGTAGATGTCAGAGATACCGGACAAGGAATTAATGTGCTTTATGTGAAAGAGAGGTAAATATTCAACAGAAATAATTTTTACTAATAAGTATGGTTAATTAATGCACCAATCCAGTAAGACCAAAGACGGAAGTGTTAGAAATTTTGTATCAATTATTTTTTCATCTAAGCTAAATGAGTTTAAATCAATTCCCTACCAAAGCCTTTTAGCCGTTAACCACTCATTAAACTGACAAATTATATAATTTATAAGAGAAATTTTTTAGGAGAAACATTATGAAACACCAGTATCTGAAATCTCAACCAGATGAAAAAGGTTACTTTGGTAAGTATGGTGGTGCTTTTATACCTCCTCAACTTGAAGAAGAGTTTGAGAGGATAACAGAAGCTTATATGAAGCTTAGAAAGTCTGAAGAGTTTATATCTGAATTGCGTCGAATTAGAAAATATTACCAAGGTCGCCCTACTCCGGTTTATCATGCAAAACGGCTTAGTGATGCAGTTGGTGGCGCTCAAATATACTTTAAACGTGAAGATTTAAACCACACCGGTGCTCATAAATTAAACCACTGCATGGCAGAAGCATTATTGGCAAAAAGTATGGGTAAAACAAAACTCATAGCTGAAACAGGTGCAGGTCAGCATGGTGTTGCATTGGCTACCGCATGTGCATATTTTGGTCTTGAATGCGAAATTCATATGGGTGAAGTTGATATAAAAAAAGAGCATCCAAATGTTGTTAGAATGAAAATTTTAGGAGCAAAGGTTGTACCTGCAACTCATGGACTAAAAACATTAAAAGAGGCTGTCGATTCAGCATTTGAATCATATCTTGGACAGTTAGATAGAGCTATGTATGCCATTGGTTCAGTTGTTGGTCCTCACCCATTTCCTTTAATGGTACGTGATTTTCAGAGTATTGTTGGTATAGAGGCACGAGAGCAGTTTCTTGAGATTACGGGCGATCTGCCTGATCATGTAGTTGCTTGTGTTGGCGGAGGCAGTAATGCTATGGGAATATTTAGCGGTTTCATAGATGATCCAGTTGAGCTATATGCAGTAGAACCATTAGGTAAAAGTACAAATCTTGGTGATCACGCTGCAACTCTTGAGTACGGAAAAGAGGGAGTTATTCACGGTTTTAAATCTATTCTGCTACAAACAGAAGATGGTGAACCTGCTCCTGTACACTCCATTGCAAGCGGTCTTGATTACCCTAGCGTTGGACCAGAACATGCACACCTTCACGATATTGGCAGAGTTCATGTAAAAGGTGCTACAGATGAAGAGACAGTAGATGCTTTCTATGCAATAAGCCAATATGAGGGGATCATTCCAGCATTAGAGAGTTCTCATGCAATTGCATACGCCTTAAAACTGGCAAAAGAGGTACCATATGACTCTATTTTGGTAAATCTTTCAGGTCGCGGAGATAAAGATATAGATTATGTTGTAGATACTTTTGGCGTTAGAGAGTGGAAGCCATAATAGTTTGCTAAATAATCTTATATAATAAACTTGTTATAATCACTCATTAGAATAAACTGACTTATAAAAGAAGGAGAGCGTGTGTTTAAAAAGGCGATTCAAACGTTACTGTTAATGTCGCTTTTTTTAAACATCACACACGCTGCTGTTATTTCATTAATTGATAGATGCGATCATCAAACACTGCAAGAATATATTATGGAAATAGACCAAGGAAGTGATTGCGGTGACTTATGTGATGCACACTATATATTTCATCTCAATGCTATTGCTACAACACCGATAGTAATTATTCCTAAGTTTTCATACAGTGTAATAATAGACTACTATCAAAAAGAGTATATTCCCCCATTTCTTGAACCATCTTACCGTCCTCCTATAGTTTAACTCTTTATTTAAACCCTAAAAACAGTGTTAAATATCTCCATTCATAAGGAGAACTCTACATAAAAAGGATGGCAATGAAATATTTAATGACAATATTTTTATGCACTATTTCAAGCTTTGCTGCAAGTTATATGGAGTTTGAAAAAAGTGTTATTCAAAATGCTCCATTAATGAAAGTATATAGACTTGAAAAGAGTACTTCTAAACTTAAAGAGCGTATTGCATTACGTTACGACAACCCCTCTTTTGAATGGGAAATAAACAATTTTAGCAGTGACAATAGCAAAAATGACAATGGCTTCAAATCTGCAATTTCACAACCAATCAGAACTTTTGGATATGAAAAAAGCCTAAAAGAGTATGCCAATACTCTTAATTTGTTGGCCAAAAAAGGTTACGAAAAAAACCGTGCAAAATTTCTTGTAGAGCTTCGTCGCTATTTTACAGAGTATGTAAAAGCAGTTCATACAAAAGCTCTTTTAAAAGAGGAGATCGCACTTTATAAAAGGTTAGAGTCTATTGCAAAAACACGTTTTGAAAATGGTGCTATAAGCCGTACCAAGTTAATGCAAGCATCATTACAACGAGTATCTGCAGAAACAAAACTGTTTGAAATTGAAAGAGAGATAGATGCACGATACTATGACTTAATGAGCATTACAGGAGTAAAGAAAAGTATTCCACTTGATGCTAATTTTATTTACCCAGTCAACTATGTAACTATTAACGACGTAAATCTACAAAATGCCGAACTAGATGCTCTTGAAGCAGTGCAAAAGCAGTATGAAGCTGAAGCTAAGATGCAAAATAGAAAACTAAAAACTTACAGACTATTTACTACATATGAAGATGATATAGACCAATCAATCGTAACTTTTGGAGCCGGAATTGACTTGCCACTTTTTAATCAAAACAGAGAAGAGTATCAACTGGCAAAAATCAAAGCACAGAAAGCATATTTGAAAAAAGTGCAATTAAAAAACTCTCAACAAAAGAGACTAAAATCACTCATAGATCAATTATTAATACTAAAAAAAGAGTATATGGCACTAAAAAAGAGAGCCTTGAAAGAGCAAGAGTTACTGACTCTATTTGAAGAGGGTTACCGTACAGCACAAAGCTCACTGATAGACATCATACAAACACAACGCAGTTTAATTGGTACTAAACGAAAACTGCTAGAGACAGAGTATTTGACAAATCTTTACCATATCGAAATTGATTATCTGAAAGGAAGATTAAAATGAAACAATTTATTCTTTTACTAACAGCCTTCATATATTTACAAGCCCAAGAGATAGTTGTTGAAAAAGCAAAACTGCAAAGCTTTGGAAAACTGCTAATTACCAATGCAAAAATAGTACAACTATCCAATCAACAACAGCAAATTGTCTCACGCCTTGGAGGTCATCTTGAAGAGTATTACGTTAAACCGGGAGAGACAGTAAAAAAAGGTGCTCCTATTGCAAAAATTAAGTCATTAGAGCTTTCAAAGATGACAGCCGACTTTATAGCAATTGGTAAAAAGATAGATGCGGCTCGTGAAAGATTCTCTTCAACAAAAAAACTGTTTGAAAAAGGGTTGGCATCAAAGCAAGACTTAAACAAAGAACAAATAGCCCTTGCATCAATTGAAGCAAATAGAAACAGCCTTGCTTCACAACTTAAATCTCTTGGAATAAACCTAAATAGCTTAAAAGGTGCAACAGATACTCTACTCATTTATGCACACGCCGATGGATTGGTCAGCCGTTTGCTAATTCCACTGCATACAAACCTAAATGCTCAAACACCAATTGTTTCATTAGTGCAAAAAAGTGGCTACTATGCCATTGCCTATATCAGTGTAAAAGAGGCATTGAATCTTCCAAAAGATATTCAAGGCAGACTAAGTATTGGCAATCTAAGTTTTAAGTGCAGATATATGTATCTACTTCCAAAAATAGATGAAGAGACACAACGAGCGCAAATGCTCTTTTGGATTGAAAGCAGTAACAAACCGCTTCTTTTAAATGCCTTTGCCCAAATGGAGATAAATCTACCGCCATTTAAAAAATATGTTGCCATAAAGCGTTCAGCATTAACAATGTTCAAAGGTGAGTGGGTTGTTTTCATTCCAAAAAAAGAGGAAGATCACGATGAGCATAATGAAAAAGATGAGCATCATCACGAAGAGATCCCATATGAGATACGTGTTGTAGATGTCATAGAGAGATTTGAAGATAAAGTTGCCGTAAAAGGGTTAAAAGATGGCGAAGAGTATGTTGCTGACGGAGTCTATTTTGTCAAATCAGCGCTTTTAAAGTCTGAAATTGGCGGACACGGTCATTAAGGATGCATAAATGAGACAATTTTTTAAATGGCTTATTCGCTACAAATTTCTTGTTATTGCCCTGTTTGTTGCAATTGCAGGTTTTGGATATCAGGCATATCGTGAAATTCCTGTAGATGCTTTTCCAGATATTACCCCAAAACAGGTTGTAATCTATACTGAAAGCCAGGGAAATTCAGCTGGGGATATTGAAAAACTAATAACCTACCCCATAGAATCGGCAATGGCTGGATTGCCTGGAGTTAAAATGATATTGAGTAACTCTATATTTGGTCTCTCTTATGTCTCAATCTTTTTTGAAGATGATTATGACACTTACCTTCTGCGCCAACTGGTAACTGAGCGTCTAAACAGTGTTGATATTCCAAAAGGTTGGGGAAAACCAGTTATGGGACCTAATACAACAGGTCTTGGACAGGTCTTTTGGTATCAGATAAAAGATAATAGCTCTAAACTAAGCCTTACGGAGCTTAAAGAACTGCAAGAGTACGTTGTAGCACCGATGCTTAAAGCAGTTAACGGTGTTGAAGAGGTAATTGGCTGGGGCGGATTTGAGAAGCAGTATGAAGTAGTGATTGACCCTAAACTGTTGCAAGCACTGGGTGTAACATATGATGAAATCATAGAAGCTCTTCAAAGAGCCAACCAAAGTGCCGGCGGGCAGTACTTGGAAATGAATAGAGAGCAGTATCTCATTCGTGGCAGTGGATTTTACCAGAGTATTAACGATATAAAAAATACAGTAGTAAAAACAAAAGAGCTTAAAGCTGTTACAATTGAAGATTTAGCAGAAGTGCGCATTGGAAAAGCTCCACGATTTGGTGCTGTAACAATTGATGGTAAAGAGGCAATGTTTGGAATGGTACTTCAACGAAGCGGTACAAATGCTGCTAAAGTTGTTGAAAGAATCAAGGAAAAACTTCCTTTAATTAACGCTGCATTGCCTGAAGGGGTGGAGATTCATACCATCTATGATCGTACCGAAATCACAAATAAAGCAGTTGCTACTATGACAAATGCACTTCTAAGTGGTACAATTCTTGTAGCAATAGTTCTTTTTCTATCTCTTTTTGAGTTACGAAGCGCATTCATTGTCATCATCTCTCTTCCACTATCACTGCTTATAGCCTTTTTATTAATGAAACAGTTTGGTATTAGTGCCAATTTAATGAGCCTTAGCGGTCTTGCAATAGCCATAGGAATGATTGTTGACGGAACAATCGTTGTTGTAGAAAATAGCTTTAGGCTTATGCACGACAATCCTAAAGCAAATAAACTAGAGATTATTGCCCAAGCTTCAGCAGAAGTAGCTAAACCGGTAGTTTTTGCACTGCTCATCATTGCTGCTGTATTTATTCCGCTTCTAAGCCTATCTGGACTTGCAGGCAAACTATATGCACCGATGGCAATTAACATAGTCTTTGTAATGCTTGGCTCATTAGCAGTTGCAATGCTGTTGGTTCCGGTACTTAGTTTTCTTATGCTAAAACCTACAAAGCATAGAGTAAGCCCACTCATAATGGCTATAAAAAAAGTCTATACACCACTACTAAATTTTTCGCTTAAACACGCCAAAACTGTAACTGCATTTGCTTTCATACTCTTTGGAGTAACTTTCTATCTTCTTAGCCAACAAGGGCGTGAATTTATGCCTGAACTAAATGAAGAGTCGATTATGTACCGTGTTATTGCAATTCCAGGTACAGCATTGAGCCAAAGCATACAAAGTTCTAAAGAGATTGAAACATATATACTTCAAAACTACCCAAATGAGGTAAAAAGTGTACTTAGTATGATTGGACGAAGTGAAAAGGGTGAAACAGCACAGGCAAACTATATGGAGATTCTGCTTACTCTTCAACCAGGCATTAAAAACCTAAAGAGACTTGCCAAGCGTATGACACACGAACTCCAAGAGCATTTTAACTATGTACAATTCATCCCTACCCAACCAATAGGAATGCGAATAGAAGAGTTACTTGAAGGGGTTAAAGCTGAACTTGCAGTAAAAATTTATGGAGAGAATCAAAAGATTTTAGAGACTATTGCATCTCAAATTCAACAAACTCTAAGAGGCATTGAAGGATTGGAACGTACTGAAGTTGAAACACAACTTGGACAGGCTCAAATTACAATTCAACCAAACTTTTTGGCACTATCAAGGTATGGAATCGGTGTAGATGAAGTTATGCGCATCATTCGCCACGGCATAGGAGAAGAGCCTGTGACTGAAAAAATCGAAGGTGTAAGACGCTTTGGCATTGTTGCAAAAATAGAAGATGCAAAAAAAGATTTCAAAACATTAAGATCCATAATGATTAGAAGTAAAAGTGGAAAAATGGTGCCATTAAATGAAGTGTGTGAAATAAGCATCGTTCAAGGTCCGTCATTTATCAAGCGTGAAGATTTAAGCAGATATATGGTTATTTCAATGGATGTTGAAGGTCGAGATATCGCCTCATTTGTCAAAGAGGCAAATAAAAAGATTCAGCAATCTGTATCTATTCCTAAAGGGTATTACATCCGTTGGGCAGGTGATTTTAAAAATATGCAAGAGGCTACAAAAAAGCTGATGATCATCATTCCTATAACCATTGGTCTTATAATCCTTCTTCTATATACAGCTTTTAACTCGTTCAAAAAATCTCTTCTTATTCTAATGGGTGTACCACTTGGACTAATTGGCGGCATTATAGCTCTTCTTATTAGCGGTGAGTATCTTAGTGTATCGGCTATTGTTGGTTTTATTGCAATATTCGCTATTGCTATACTAAATGGCATTGTGCTAGTCAGTTTCATAGATGAACTTAGAGAAAAATTTCCAGATGTCAAACTTGAAACAGTTCTTAAAGATGCAACATTACTGCGTCTTCGACCTGTTTTGATGACAGCTTTTACGACACTATTTGGCATTTTGCCACTGCTCTATGCATCAGGAGTCGGTAGTGAAATTCAGTACCCGTTAGCAGTTGTCGTTACAGGTGGGATTATAAGCTCTACACTCTTAACACTGTTAGTACTTCCTTCACTTTACCTTCTTTTTTATAAAAAAACTTGACAAATATTTTCTGTGGCAGATTAATGCCACAGAAGGTATGTAACAAGTCTAATATCTCCAGTAAAGCCAAAGGTTTAAATAGAGTATTTTATTTCGTTTCTAAAGCAAGTTTCAAATCTTCAATCAAATCATTAGGATCTTCCAACCCTATGCTAAGACGTATAAGTCCTGGTTTAACACCGCAAGCTTTCATCTCTTCATCACTCAACTGCTGATGTGTTGTGCTTGCTGGATGGGTGATAATACTTTTACTATCACCTATATTTACTACCAAAGAGAATATTTTAGTTTTATCTACAATCTGTTTAGCTGTTTCAAAATCTTCAACTTCAAAGCTAAGCAGACCGCTGCTCATACCATCTTTAAAGTATTTCATTGCCATCTCATAGTTTGAGTTACTCTTAAGACCTGGGTAATTAACTTTTAGTACTTTTGGATGCTCTTCTAAAAACTCTGCCACTTTTTTAGCACTATTAGAGTGAACTGGCATTCTTATTGGCAATGTCTCTAATCCTTGAATAAAGAGCCAGCTATTAAAAGGTGCTACTACTGCAC